>NZ_JARFPL010000005.1:0-80983 GCF_029167205.1 Candidatus Methanocrinis alkalitolerans | reverse complement strand
GATTAGAGAGAGCGATTAGAGAGAGCGATTAGAGAGAGCGATTAGAGAGAGCGATTAGAGAGAGCGATTAGAGAGAGCGATTAGAGAGAGCGATTAGAGAGAGCGATTAGAGAGAGCGATTAGAGAGCGAAGAAGATGAAATCCGCCGAATTTGATATAAAAATGCCCCGGGCCAAAAAGAGACCTTCTGCCATCGGGTCCCTCTTGGGGGCCGCCCTCATCATATCGATGGCGGCCCAGACCGCCCTCGGTCAGCCTCCGGATCTCCAGTGGGAGAAGAGCTTCGGCGGGGCAGGCGACGAGAGGGGGCTCGCGATCCAGGAGACGAGAGACGCGGGGCTCATAGCGACCGGGTTCACCGGATCGAAGGGGGCGGGAGGAAGAGACATCCTCCTCATCAAGACCGATAAAGATGGGGGGCTGGAGTGGGAGAGGACCGTCGGCGGTCCCGGTCGCGACGAGGGGTGGGCTTTGGTGGAGACGAAAGAAGGGTTCGTCGTCGCCGGGGTCACAGACTCCTGGGGTTCCGGCAAAAAAGACCTGTTGCTCGTCAATACCGACTCCGAAGGGTACGAGAAATGGAAGAAGAGCTTCGGCGGGGCCGGCGACGACTGGGGAGTCGCCCTCCTGGAGACGAAAGAAGGGTTCGTCGTCGCCGGAGTGACCACCTCCAGCGGGTCCGGCAGCTCCGACGGCTGGATCGTAAAGACGGATCCCGACGGGAACGGGGAATGGGAGGTCGCCATCGGCGGATCGAAGAACGACGGCTTCAACTCGATTTTGGAGACGGAAGACGGCTACCTCCTGACGGGGACGACCGAATCCTACGGTTCCGGAGGAAAGGACCTCTGGATCGTGAGGACCGACGGCAACGGCGAGAAGATATGGGAGAAGACCTTCGGCAAAGGCGCAGACGAGAGGGGAAACTACATCCTGGAGGCCGGGGGGAGCCTCTATGCGGTCGGGGCAGCGGAGTCGGGGAGCTATGGCGGAAGAGACCTCTTCGTCGTCAAGACCGGCAAGGATGGAGAGAAGGTCTGGGAGGGTGCATACGGTGGGACCGGCGATGACGGCGGCTCGTCTGCCCTGGCGGCGGAGGACGGTGGGATCATCATCGTCGGCTACACCAGATCTCAGAGAAATGGCGATACAAACCTTTGGCTGTTGAAGATAGATCCCGAAGGGGAGAAAGTATGGGAGAGGACCTTCACAGGAGCGGGCTTCGACCTCGGAAGGTCGGTCGTCACGACCAAGGACGGCGGCTTGGCCATAGTCGGGTGGCGGAGACCTGCGGGGTCGGGGTCCGAGGACTTATGGCTCTTGAAGACCGAGAAGCTTCAGTGAATCGACCCCGCCGGATGGACGGTCGGAAGGGAGGGGGCGGGCCTGCAACGCCTGTAGCTGAGCCTCCACCAGAAGGCCGCGATCTCGATGATATCTACGAGCCAGCCGAAGACACCTTCCTCCTCCTCCGGGCCGCCGAAGAGGAGGTCGGCCCCGAGGATCGAGTCCTGGAGGTGGGGTGCGGCAGAGGGGTCATATCAAAAGCTATCGCCCCCCTGGCCCGGAGGGTCATCGCCACCGACATCAACCCCGGAGCAGTCTCCCTCCTCCATAGGGAGGGGATCGAGACGATCCGGGCCGACCTCTTCATGGGGATCGGATCAAAGTTCGATCTCGTCCTCTTCAACCCCCCGTACCTCCCCACCGAGGAGGATGAGGTGCTGGAGGGGTGGCTGAACCTCGCCTTCGACGGCGGAAAGACGGGAAGAGAGGCGATAAACCGATTCCTGGAGATGCTGAAAGACCATTTGGATCCTGATGGAGGGCGGGCCCTCCTCCTCGTCTCAAGCCTCTCCGGCCCTTCCGAGGTGGCAGAGAAGGCGCGACGGGAAGGGCTGTCGTCTGAGGTGGTGGCGAGGGAGAGGTACTTCTTCGAAGAGCTCTTGGTCCTGAGGCTCGCCCCCTGCCCGCCGGAGGGAAAAGAGGGGTGGAGGGGGCGCGAGATCGAGGCGTCCAGTCCCGTACCTATTTAAATATACATAATATATACGGAGTTGGAGGCGCGTCCTATGATGGATCCCTCTGATGAAGGGCGGCGCCATCACAGATCGATGTAACTGATCCTAACTCATCCTGATGCGCGACCATCTTCAGAGAGTTAAAAGACAGAAACCCCCTGACCGAAGGGGCTTCCCGTTCTTTGCTGATATTGAGCAAAAATGTTAGAATGCAATAAACTTATATTAGAGGAACAACAACACGTTATATCAGAGGTGCGTTGATGATAAAAATCAGAGTCGTCAGTTCAAAGGAAGAGATCGGCGAACTTAACCGAAACGAACATATGATACACCTGGCCTTCAGAGCCTCCAATACGGACATATTCAAGCTCCTCCAGTCCTGTCCCAGGCTCAGGGCGATCCAGGTCCCCTCTTCATATTACAAGACTATGTCCCACGCAGGCCAGATGTTCTTGGAGATGCAGGGCGTGGAGATCATCGAGGGAGACGTCTGGGGGCACAGAAAGGATATCGACGAATATTACACCGTCGAAGACAGGGTGATTGAAAGAATTAACGATCTCCAGTCCGATGGGATAAACGTCGACGAGATCGCCGGGATGATCTCGAGAGAATCTAAGCTCTCGCCTTCCATGGTCAAGTACATGGTAAAACAGGCGGCCTGAGATGGGAGAAGGGCTCTTCGAGACCTCCGAAGGGCGGGTCCCACCTTTTTAGAAGGCGATGCAGGACTATATATAAATTTGTCATAATTTGGTTGCGGTTACCATGATGAAGATCAGGATAGTAAGCTCCAAGGACGACATAAAGGATCTCACGAGGAACGATCTGACGGTTCACCTGGCCTTCAGGGCCTCCAGCACCGACATGTTCAGGCTGTTGCAGGCTAGCCCCCGCCTCCGGGCGGTCCAGGTCCCCCCCTCCTACTACAAGAATATGCCCCAGACAGGCCGGGCTTTCCTGGAGACTCAGGGGGTGGAGATCATCGAGGGGGACGTCTGGGGGCACAGAAAGGATATCGACGAGTATTACGTAGTCGACAACGAGACGATCGAAAGGATAAACGATCTTCAGTCTGAGGGGCTGAAGGTCGAAGAGATCTCGTCGAGGATCTCCTGGGAGTCGAAGCTCTCGCCGGCGATGGTCAACTACATCATCAAACAGACGGCCTGAAGGGGGGGAGAGATCTCCCTCATCCCTTTGAGGGTCGCGGCTACTCTTCTCTTGATTCTCCTTCCTCTTTGTCCACCTCGCCCAGCATCTCCACCATCCGATCCAGGACCTCGGCGACGCCGGCGCCGCTCTGGGTGGACATGGTCATATCCGCCCCCCCGTAATCTGATAGATCGCTCTTGTTGGACACCACCAGGACGGGAAGGTGAAGCCAGCCCCTCACGTCGGAGAGGAGTCTCAGCTGCTCCTCAAGGGAGAAGCCGCAGTATTCGCTGGGGTCGAGGATGAAGAGGACGGCTCCCCGAAGGTGTCGGAGGGCGGCTATAGCCTGGAGCTCTATCTCGTTCCTCTGGGATAGGGGCCGGTCCAGAAGCCCCGGTGTATCCACCACCTGGTACCTCTGATGATCCCGGATGAAATGGCCCACCCCCACCCCTTTCGTGGTGAAGGGGTAGCTGGCGATCTCGGGCCTCGCCCCAGTGACGGAGATCATGAAGCTGGACTTGCCGACGTTGGGGTAACCCGCGACGATGATGGTGGGGACGTCGGGGTCGACGGTGGGCATGAACCTGAGCTTTTGGCGGGCGTCGTTGAGGAACAGGAGGTCCGGCTCGATGGACTTCATCACCGAGGCCATCCTCCCGAAGGCCGCCCTTCTGACGGACGGCTTATCCACCGTCCCCTTCATCCTGGTCAGGTGGTCCTTTGTGATCGTCCGGATCTGGGAGGCGGCCCAGGTGACCCGAGAGAGGTGGATCCTCATATCGTCCACCCCCACCACGGCGTCGGCCAGGTCGTGGTAGAAGGGGGGGATGTTCATGAAGGAGGGGTACTTTCGGACCAAATTTGCCAGATTGTCTGAGAGGATGTTCCCTGCGGTCATCAGCATCGCTTCGTCCTTATTTTGGCTCGAAGCCGCCCTCTTCGACCTTCTGAAGGCCCGGTCCACCAGCTCCTGGGATGTGGGGACGGTTGGAAGCCTTTCGAACATAACAGCTACGGACGTCCCTCCGAGGAGATAAACTTTGAGTCTGAGGGTGAAAACTCATCAAATAAAATGTTTGCGGAACCTTTATATAAGATCAACCCGAACAGAGGAGGTTGAGGTGACCTGTTGAAAAGGTTGGGCACCACCCATCATTTCGTTCAGAAGAAGTTGATTGTGAGAGGAGAGCCCTCAACTGGCGAAAGGAAAGAAGAGATTCCGAAGATCAATTCTGTCGTGGTAGATCAGAAGAAAGCCGGAATCGGCCGGGTTTTTGACGTATTCGGTCCCGCAGATCGGCCGTACATCATCGTCAAGCCTTATCGGAACGTCGATGCATCGGTTTACCTGGGGAAAAAACTCTATTTCGAGGAGCGCGGATTTGGTGGAAGAAATAGAAAAGATTAGGGAGATAGAACGGTCTGAGAAGGAGAAGATCCAGGAGAAGATCAAGCTCAGGCGAGAGAAGGAGAAGGTGGACGAGTTCGAGAAGTTCATTGTCGAATGTCCAGAGTGCGGCAGCCATGCCCTCGTCCACGACTACGAGAGGGCGGAGCTCGTCTGCTCCGACTGCGGACTCGTCATAGACGAGAACTTCATCGACCAGGGGCCTGAGTGGCGGGCCTTCGACCACGACCAGAGGATGAAGAGGTCGAGGGTCGGCGCCCCTATGACCTACACCATCCACGACAAAGGGCTTTCGACGATGATAGACTGGAGGAACCGGGACTCCTACGGCAAGACTATATCATCCAAGAACAGGGCCCAGCTCTACCGTCTCCGAAAATGGCAGCGGAGGATCAGGGTCAGCAACGCCACCGAGAGGAACCTAGCCTTCGCTCTATCGGAGCTGGACCGGATGGCATCGGCCCTGGGCCTCTCCCGGAACGTCAGGGAGACGGCGGCCGTAATATACCGAAAGGCCGTCGACAAGAACCTGATCCGGGGAAGATCCATCGAGGGGGTCGCCGCAGCGGCGCTCTACGCCGCATGCCGGCAGTGCAATGTCCCAAGGACCTTAGACGAGATCGCCGAGGTCTCCAGGGTCAGCAGAAAGGAGATCGGGAGAACCTACAGATTCGTCTCTCGGGAGCTGGCCCTGAAGCTGATGCCCACAAGCCCCATCGACTACATACCCCGGTTCTGCTCCGGGTTGAGCCTCAAAGGCGAGGTCCAGGCCAAGGGGATCGAGATCCTACGGCAGGCGGCGGAGAAGGAGCTGACGAGCGGCCGGGGCCCCACGGGGGTGGCGGCGGCGGCAATATACATCGCATCGATCCTCTGCGGCGACCGGAGGACCCAGCGGGAGGTGGCGGACGTAGCCGGGGTGACGGAGGTCACCATCCGGAACCGCTACAAAGAGCTGGCAGAAGAGCTGGGGATCGAGATCATCCTCTGAACCGGCTTCATACGACCATGGACCTGGCGAGGACCTCAGTCGCCTCCGCCAGGGCCGCATCTCTTTTCCAAACGGCAGTGAGCCTCTCATTTGCCATCCTCATGGAGTAGGGCTCCATCTTCCAATCGATCCCCTGGTATCCTACGTCCATCAGTATCAGCCCCTCGGCGGGGGCTGGAGGGACTCCAGAGTTGGTCGCGGGATCCAACAAGCTGCGAACCCACTCTATATCTCGCTCATTTGAGCCGACCATCACCAGAACTGTGGCGATCTTCCTGACCATATTCCAGAGGAAGCCGTCAGCTCTTACATCCATGACGACAGACCCCTTCTCCTCGGTCACCTCGATCTTCATAAGATTCCGGGTGGAGGGCCCCCTCTTCTCCGACGAGAGGTTCCGGAAGTTGTGAACGCCCAGGAGCGTCCGGGCCGCCTCCCGCATGAGATCGATCTCGATGCCGTCGTCCCTTGGAAGGATGTACCTGTACTCCCGCCAGAGGGCGGCGTGCCTTGCGCTGAAGTTCTCGGGGACGGAGGCGACCGCCCAGGTCCAGACGTCCGGGGGAAGCCTGCTGTTTAAGACCCTCGGAACCGCCAGATCCGCCCTCGCTGGATCGATGTAGAAGTCGATCACCTGGGAGAGGGCACAGACCCCCCTGTCGGTCCTCCCGGCGTAGCAGAAGCTGCCGTCGTTTAATTTTAAAGACCGGAGGGCCTCGCCGACGACTGCCTGGACCGTCGGCACGCCCGGCTGGAGCTGAAAGCCGTGGTAGTTCCTTCCGAGGTAGCCGAGCTTGAAGGCGACTTTCATGATCCACTCCGGCCCAAGCCCTCCGGATCAGATCTCTCTGGGGTCGGTGATCTCGCCGGTGATCGCCCCCGCGGCAGCCGTCGCCGGGGAGGAGAGGTAAACCCGGGCCTTGGGGCTCCCCTGCCTTCCTTGGAAGTTTCTGTTGGACGTCGAGAGGGAGGCCTCGCCGTCCCCCAGAAGGCCGAAGCTTCCGCCCATGCAGGGGCCGCAGCAGGGAGATTCGACGGTGGCGCCCGCCTCCATGAACGTCTCCACGAGCCCCGCCCGGAGGGCCTTCATGTACTCGGTCCTGCTGGCGGGGATCACCACCATCCGCACCCCCCGGGCGAGGGGCTCGCCTCTCATCACCTCGGCGGCGAGGGCGAGGTCCTCGAACCTCCCGTTGGTGCAGGAGCCGAGGAAGACCTGGTCGATCTTAGTTCCGGCAAGCTCGCTCGCCGCCACGACGTGGTCGACGTTGTGGGGGACGGCGACCTGGGGAGGAAGGGAGCTGACATCCCAGATCTTCTCATCGAAGACGGCGTCCTCGTCGCCGTGGAGGGCACTCTTCCGGTCGAAGCTCCCGACCCTCTCTTCGATGTACCGGTACGTCGTCTCGTCGGGGTCGACGAGCCCCGCCTTTCCGCCCATCTCGATGGCCATATTCGTCATCGTCATCCTCTCTGGAGTCGACATCCTCGATACCGCAGAGCCGGCAAACTCGCAGGCCTTGTAGGTGGCGCCGTCGGCGCCGACGTCGCCGATCATCCTCAGGACGACGTCCTTGGAGGTGACGAGCCTCTGGAGGGTTCCCTCGGCCCTGAGACGGAGGGTCTCGGGGACCATGAACCAGAGCTTTCCTGTTGCGAAGACAGAGGCCATATCGGTGCTCCCGATCCCGGTGGAGAAGGCGCCCAGGGCCCCGTAGGTGCAGGTGTGGGAGTCGGAGCCGACGATGAGGTCCCCGGGGAGGGCATGCCCCTTCTCCGGCATCACCTGGTGGCATACCCCCTCGAAGATGTCGTAGTTGAGGATGCCCTGCTCTTTTGCAAACTTCCGGAGCATGATGTGGTTTTCGGCGGCCGCAAGGCTATCTGCCGGGACCTGATGATCGAAGAGTATCACTATCTTTTCAGGGTCCCAGACCGCTCCGTCCTCGCCTGCAATCTCATAAAACCCCTTCACCGCCAGGGGGCCGGTGATGTCGTGGACCATGGCTCTGTCGATATCGGCCATCACGAACTCGCCGGCCCTCACCTCCTTCTTCGAGGCTCGAGAGAAGATCTTCTCAGAGAGGGTATAACCAGCCATGGCCGGAGAGATCTCCGGCAAAATAGATAAAGCTTGACCCAGACCTTCGGAGATCGATGAGAAGATGGCGGGGGAGGAGAATGGATCGATAATAGACTTTTTTAGTCGAATTCTAGGGGTAAAAAGAGACCCCACAACCCTTAAATAACGCCGCCATCATTACCCTGATGCACATTAGAGTACATCAAAACTCATCGTTTCTGGAGGACATGCCCTTGAAAACCAAAATTCTGCTGGATGAAGAAGAGATCCCCAAGCGGTGGTACAACGTCGCCGCAGACCTTTTAACACCCCTGGACCCGCCCCTCCACCCCCAGACGGGAGAGCCCCTCAAGCCCGAAGACCTGGAGATGATCTTCCCGAAGGGGCTGATCAGGCAGGAGATGTCCACCGACCGGTGGATCGACATACCCGACGAGGTCCGGGATATCCTCCGGCTCTGGAGGCCGACACCCCTCTTCCGGGCCCACCGCCTCGAGGAGCACCTCAAGACCCCGGCCAAGATATACTACAAGTACGAGGGGGTCAGCCCCGCCGGGAGCCACAAGCCGAATACCGCCGTCCCCCAGGCCTACTACAACATGAAGGAAGGGGTCGAGAGGATCGCCACCGAGACCGGCGCCGGCCAGTGGGGCTCAGCCCTATCCATGGCGACGTGCCTCTTCGACCTGGAGTGCAGGGTCTACATGGTCCGGGCGTCCTTCGACCAGAAGCCCTATCGAAAGTCCATCATGCAGGTCTGGGGCGCCGAGTGTGTCGCGAGCCCCAGCGAGCTGACGAACGCCGGAAGGGCGATATTAAAAGACCACCCCAACACCGGCGGAAGCCTGGGGATCGCCATCTCCGAGGCGGTCGAGGACGCGGCGACCCACGATAACACCAACTACGCCCTCGGATCCGTCTTAAACCACGTCCTCCTCCATCAGACGGTGGAGGGCCAAGAGCTGATGGCGCAGCTGGCGATGGTCGACGACTATCCCGACGTCATCTACGGCTGCGTCGGCGGAGGCTCAAACTTCCCGGGGATGGTCTTCCCCTTCATCCCCGACAAGTTGAAGGAGAAGAAGGAGATCAGGATGGTCGCCTGCGAGCCCTCCGCCTGCCCGACCCTGACGAAGGGGCTCTTCACCTACGATTTCGGCGACACGGCTAGGCTCACCCCCCTCCTCAAGATGTACACCCTCGGCCACGACTTCATACCGCCATCGATCCACGCCGGGGGGCTCCGCTATCATGGCGACGCACCCCTCCTCTGCAACCTCGTCCACGACCGGGTGATCGAGGCCATGTCCTTCCACCAGAACGAGGTCTTCAAGGCCGCCGTCACCTTCGCCAGGACGGAGGGGATCCTCCCCGCCCCCGAGGCGTCCCACGCCCTCAAGCCCGCCATCGACGACGCCATCGCCTGCAAGAAGACCGGCGAGGAGAAGACGATCGTCATCTCCCTCAGCGGCCATGGCCACTTCGACCTATCCAGCTACGACGCCTACTTCGCTGGTAACCTGGAGGACTACGAGTATCCAGCGGAGCTGGTGAAGCAGTCCCTGGCCAATCTGCCCAAATTCTGACCTATGATGGGGGAATGATCAGCCTGAAGAAGGTGGGGTTCCTGATTAACCCCATAGCCGGGATGGGCGGGGCGGTCGGCCTCAAGGGGACCGACGGCCTCGCCGAGGAGGCAAGAAGGAGGGGAGCGAAGCCTGTCGCCACCCACCGAGCCGAAACTGCCCTGAAAAAGCTTTTGGGCCTCGATGCCCTATTTTTTACAGCCAGCGGCAAGATGGGCGAATCTGCGCTTAGAAGATGCGGCCTAGAATATCAGGTCGTCTGCCAAACGTCGGAAGAGTCGAGCGCCGAGGACACAAAGAAAACCTGCAGATCATTTCTCGAGAAAGGCGCTGATCTCGTCGTCTTCTGCGGCGGCGACGGGACCGCCCGAAACGTCTCAGGGGTCATCAGATCACAGGTCCCCATAATCGGCATCCCCGCCGGCGTGAAGATGCACTCGGGGGTCTTCACCATCAGCCCTCAAGCTGCAGGAGAGCTGATCAGAGGATACCTGGAAGGGGATCTCAACGTGAGAGAGACCGAGATCGTGGACGTCGACGAGGAGAAATACCGGGCCGGGACCCTCGATACCAAGATCTACGGGATAGCAGCGACCCCCTACAAGCCTGCCCTCGTCCAGGAGAGAAAGCAGATCTACTCCGCAAGCTCCGAGGAGGAGTTCAAAGAAGAGATCGCGATCTTCGCCTCGGAGTTCATGCGAGACGGCTCGGCCTACATCCTGGGGGCCGGGACCACCACCGCCAAGATCGCTGAAGTCCTGAGGGTCGAGAAGACCCTTCTGGGGGTGGACGTCGTCAAAGACGGTCGCGTGATCTGCACCGACGCCTCGGAAGAAGACCTCCTCGGGATCATCGACGAGGTGGGTGAGATAAAGATCATAGTCAGCCCCATCGGAGCGCAGGGGTTCGTCCTGGGGAGGGGAAGCCAGCAGATAAGCCCCAAAGTCCTACGTAAGGTGGGGCCGGAGAACCTGATCATCGTCGCCACCCCTCACAAGCTGAAGGAGACGCCCCGCCTCCTGGTGGAGACGGGCGACTTTGATCTCGACGAGACAATCTCAGGAAGGCGGCAGGTGATCTGCGGCTACAGGATCGCCCAGCTCAAAGATGTAGAGGCCTCATCGAGAGTTGGGATGGATCAGAGCGGCTCATTCTAATAGCTTTAAAAATAGGGAGTGACGGGGTGCTCGATCTCCCATGATGGCGAGAGAACACAAGACCCCATCGCCTTTACCTCAGTGAGTTCCAAAGGGCGGTCAAATGATCGCCGTACAGAACGTAAATGAGGATGAACACCCCGAGGATGATGTACATATTCGATATGTACACGAGCCACTGTAGCAGCCGCGCCTTCTTCTCGGGGGTTCCAAACCAATCTTTTGCCTTTCGTTCCAGCAGGTTGGGCATAGGTCAACGTCGAACTTAAGCCGCTTGCGTCTTTGGCAAGCCCTTCGACTTCCCGGTTCCGGGCCCCAGGGGCTCAGTGCCGGATCCCTCAATAGCTGCCCTCTTAGCCTCGGCCTCTGCGGCCTTCTCGGCCCTCTGAGCCTTCCCCTTCAGCATCTTCAGCTTGACGAGGTTGTCTCGTTCCATCTCTTCAAGAGCGAAGCCGATGAACCGGACGGTATCGTAGATGTCGGGGATTACCTTGAACTCCAGAGCGTTCACTCGTCTCTTGGTGGCCTCGATGTCGTCCACCAGCTTTATCAGAGCGGTCTCCACCTCTGCGGCGGTGATGACCTTGTCCACCAGGCTCTCGTATGCCTCAGCAGCTTCGTCGATGGCGGCGCTCGTACCGATGATGCCGTATCCACGCTCGAACATCTGCTTTTGAACAGAATCTGCCGTAATCTTCGGCACAACGACGCCCATGATGTTCCTGCTCTCCAGCTCTATGGCCGGCTCCTTCTGGAGGGCGAAGGCGAC
Organism: Candidatus Methanocrinis alkalitolerans; assembly: GCF_029167205.1. Classification (NCBI taxonomy): domain Archaea; kingdom Methanobacteriati; phylum Methanobacteriota; class Methanomicrobia; order Methanotrichales; family Methanotrichaceae; genus Methanocrinis; species Candidatus Methanocrinis alkalitolerans. Next base: position 69,807 of record NZ_JARFPL010000005.1, on the reverse strand, counting down.
GCTCTTGATCGCCAACGCGCCCTCGGTGGCCTTGGCCATGTTGAGGCTCTGCTGAGCTTTTATGAAGTCCTCGACCAGCTCCTGCCTGATCGTCCTCGCCTGGCTGAGGACCTCAAAAAATTCGATCATCAGACCATCCCGCTTCATCTTAAGAAGCGAGTGTCCGGTCTGAGCGACCTTGATCCTCTTCTTCAGGCTGATCAGGACGGCCCTAGTCGGCTTTGTCCCAGGGATTACGGCCATGATCTCACTCTTTCTTCCTGTACCTGGGGTGGTACTTTTTGATGAGGTGGTCGTCGATCCTCGTCAGCATCGTCTCAGGAAGGGCCTGGAGAAGGTTCCATCCGATGTCCAGGGTATCGAAGATGCTTCGATCCTCGTCTCTTCCCTGATTGACGAACTTCTGCTCGAAGGCGTCGGCGAACTCCAGGACGAGCCGGTCCCTCTCAGAGAGAGCTTCCTTGCCGACGATGGCCACCAGCCCCCGGAGATCGCAGCCCTCTGCGTAGTAGGCGTAGAGCTGGTCTGAGACCGCCCTGTGATCCTCTCGGGTGTGGCCTGCGCCGATCCCGGAGTTCATCAGCCTGCTGAGGGAAGGCCTGATGTCGATGGGCGGATAGATCCCCTTTCGGTGAAGCTCACGAGATACGATGAGCTGACCTTCGGTGATGTAACCGCTGAGGTCTGGTATCGGGTGAGTGATGTCATCGCCGGGCATGGTGAGGATCGGGAACTGGGTGATGGACCCGTTCTTACCGGTGATGATCCCAGCACGCTCGTACTGGATCGCCAGGGTGGTGTACATGTAGCCGGGGTATCCTCTTCGGCCAGGCACCTCTTCTCGGGCCGCGCCCATCTGTCTCATCGCCTCACAGTAGTTGGTCATGTCGGTGTAGATGACCAGCACATGCATGTCGAGGTCGAAGGCGAGATACTCTGCCGTGGTCAGGCCGAGCTGAGGTGTCAGCAGCCTCTCGACGGCGGGGTCGTCGGCCAGGTTCAGGAAGACGACAGCCCTCTCAAGAGCTCCGGTCCTCTCGAAGTCGGCCATGAAGTGCTGAGCTTCCTCGTTGGTGATCCCCATGGCGCAGAAGACCACGGCGAAGGACTCGGCCTCTCCGAGGGCCTTGGCCTGACGGGCGATCTGCAGAGCCACATCGTTGTGGGGAAGACCTGCCCCAGAGAAGATGGGAAGCTTCTGGCCCCGGACTAAGGTGTTGGTCCCGTCGATGGTCGATATGCCGGTCTGGATGAAAGCTCTCGGCTTCTCTCGGGCGGCGGGGTTGATGGCCGCACCAGAGATATCTTTCGATACGTCGGGCACTATCGGCGGGCCGCCGTCTCGGGGCTGGCCTGATCCGGACAGAACTCTCCCGATGATGTCGGGGGAGAGGGGCATCTTGATGACGTCGCCGGTGAACTTGACGGAGGACTCCTTGCCCAGTCCGCCCGTACCCTCGAAGACCTGAACGACGACGACCTGATCGGAGGTGTCCAGAACCTGGCCTCTCTTCAGCTCACCCTTCTCGGTCCGGATCTCCACAAGCTCGTTGTAACCTACGGGCTCGGTCTTCTCGACGAAGAGGAGAGGGCCCTTGATCTCGTTAATCGTTTTGTACTCCTTGGTCATTGAAAACCACCCTCATGCCATCGTCTTGAACTCGCTCTCCATCTGAGCCTGCACCTTCGCGAGCTCCGGCTCGTAGTCCTCAAGAAGTCTGACCTTTGCCAGGGCGTCCTTCGAGGGAGTCCCGAGGATCACGTCGGTGGGAACGCCACGGGCGAGAGCCTCGAAGGCGTGATCCCTGAACTGGAGGATGGCCTTCAGCAGGTCGAACTGCTTCTTGTAGGGACAGAATGTGTCCACCGGGTGGAAGGCGCTCTGAGCCAGCCAGAAGTTGATGATCATCCTCGCGACCTCGAGGGTCAGCTGCTGATCCTCTGGCAGAGCGTCGGAGCCGACGAGCATCACGATCTCTTCCAGCTCGGCGTTCTCCTGGAGGATCTCCATGGCACGCCTCTTGTTCTTGTTCCAGTCGGGAGATACGTTCTCTACGAACCACGGCTCCAGTGCCAGGTCGTAGAGGGAGTAGCTGTCCAGCCAGTTGATCGACGGGAAGTGACGCCTCTGGGTGAGCTTAGAGTCGAGAGCCCAGAATACCTTCGTGATACGGAGGGTGTTCTGAGTTACGGGCTCGGTGAAGTCTCCTCCGGGGGGACTGACCGCTCCTACGATGCTGATGGAACCCTCTGTGCCCTCCAGGGTGGTCACCCTGCCGGACCTCTCGTAGAAGTCGGCGAGCCTCGCCCCGAGGTAAGCGGGATACCCTTCCTCACCAGGCATCTCTTCAAGACGGCTGGAGAGCTCTCTCATCGCCTCTGCCCACCGAGATGTGGAGTCGGCGGTCATCATGACGTCGTATCCCATATCTCTATAGTACTCTGCAGTGGTGATCCCGGTGTAGATGGACGCCTCCCTCGCGGCCACGGGCATGTTCGAGGTGTTGGCGTAGACGATGGACCTCTCCATCAGGGGCCTGTCGGTCCTGGGGTCCACCAGCTCCGGGAACTCGTGGAGCAGGTCCGCCATCTCGTTGCCGCGCTCACCACAGCCGACGTAGACGACTATGTCGACGTCCGACCACTTGGAGAGGGTCTGCTGCATGACCGTCTTGCCGGTGCCAAAGCCGCCGGGGATGGCCGCGGTTCCGCCCTTGGCCAGGGAGAAGAAGCCGTCAATGACCCTCTGTCCCGTCCTCAGGGGGATGGTGGGAGCCTCTTTAGATCTTGAAGGCCTCGCTCTTCGGACCGGCCAGTACTGGATCATGGGAAGCTCGGTTCCGTCCTCCAGGACACAGATCGTGTCTTCGACGTTGAAGTTGCCGGAATGGACCTCCTTTATGGTGCCCCTCTTGTCTGGAGGCATCATTATCTTGTGCTTGATGAGGAGCTGTTCCTGGACGGTTCCGATCGTCTGTCCCGGCTCCACCTTGTCGCCCTTCTTTGCGACGGGGGTGAACTCCCACTTCTTCTTATGATCGATACCATCAACGAAAAGACCTCTGCTGATGAAGTTTCCAGAAGCCTCCACCAGCTGGGGGAGAGGTCTCTGGATGCCGTCATAAATAGAGGTAAGAATCCCTGGACCGAGTTGTGCTACCAGGGGTGCACCGGTCTCCTTGACGGGTTCGCCCGGCTTCACGCCCGCGGTATCTTCGTATACCTGAATGACGTGCTTGTCCCCGGCGATGCCGATGACCTCGCTCATCAGCCCCTCTTCGCCGACCAAGACCAGGTCATACATGTGAGATTTAAGACCTGTAGCTTGCACCACCGGCCCGGCAATTCTGTAAACTTTGCCCGCGCCTACTTCCATAAATCAACACCTATTGCCCTTTTAATCTTCTCTCTCATCTCTGTGCTCTGCTCAGTTCCGATGGAGATCACCGTCGGCTTTACAGAGTCGGTAAGCGTTCCCCTCAGCCTTGAGGGGAGATTGTTGAAATCCGACTGGCTCAAGACCAGAATTCCTACATCAGGATCCGCCATGACCTCTTCGATCTTGGCGATCAGCTCATCTTCTGAAGTGGCCTCGTAAGCCTTCCTCACACCTGCCAGGGTGAAACCTATTACGGCATCACCGCTGCCGATGACTGCGATCTGCATTACGCCACCACCAGTTCTTCGATGAGTTCAGCAGAAAGTCCCGCCTCTTTGCCGCGGACGATCTTCCTGATGTTTGAGACTTCGGTATCTTTGCTGACGATATAACCGAGCACAGGAAGGATGGACAGAGGATGATAGTTCGATATCGCCCAGGCGTACCTCACCAGATATGCCCGCAGCCGCGCCTCTATCCTGCTCACACTGCCTCCTTCGGCCGCGACGTCAGATATGGCGCTCCAGAAGGGATAGCCTTCAAGCCCTCGGACGAACTCGTTGTAAGACTGGCCCGCCATCCGGCTCAGCTCGTCGTGGAGCTTCCCGCCGGGGATCAGGTTCTCCTGTATTACGCTTGCCTCGATTCCGGCCTTGTTCATCCGGAATAGGGTGACCAGGTTCTTGACGTCGATTTCCTTGCGGACGTACTTGAGAAGGAGGCCGCTACCAACAGAGAGGGTGCCGCCTACAGCCCGTTCCATCCGGAAGTAATACAGTTTGTCCAGGGCGTTCTCCACCGAAGAGAGCATATGTCCATCGAACTGAGTTAGAGCCTCGTAGTAGTCAGTCCCATCGAAAGCCTGTATGACCTCCTCGATCTTCTCCTTCTTGGCAAGGCCCTCCAGAAACTCTGGATCCAGCTCGCCGGCAGGGACGAGATACTTCATTATCTCCTCTTCGCTCGCCCCGTGGAACTTGCCTCGGAGTATCGTCTTGATGTTCCAGATATCCCAACGCCTCAAGTACTCGAGAATGAGGAACTGAGGTTCATCGATCGAAACCCTCAGGAGCTTCCTGTAGGTATTGGCAAGGTTGGCGAAGGTGGCGTACTCCACCAGCTCAGCGCCGGAGTGGTCCTTGGCCATCGAATCGATCTCTTCCTTGTATTGGGTCTCCTCCAAGTAACGGGTGATCTCGGGTATCTCCATGCCGAGCATCCTCTGATACATCTCGTGGGGTATGAGTTTGGTCTTCATAGCCCTAACTCTGCCCGTGATGTATGCGTACTTCACCGGTTTTCCGAACTTCGGCAAACGTAGTACCGGCATGGACTCACCCAAACAGTATCTTGGAGACGTCTTTCATGGACTTGCTGAATGCTTCACTCGCCAGAGTTTCGTAGGTGTGATCGTAGCTCATCGATCCATCTTCGCTCTCTATTACGACTCCGCCAGCGGTATCGACAGTCCCGACAAAGTTGGGGGCAAGAGAAGAGACGAAGGCCTCGTCCTTCTTGCTGGACTTGACCTTCATCTCTTTCAGGTTGTAGGGCTTGACGATCTCCTTGATGAGGTTCTCGTTCTCCTTCTCGGGCAGCTTTGATACCGCCTCGACGAGCTTCTTACGAGTCTCATCCATGAGATCTTTGCGCACGTTCAGCTCCGCCCTCTTCACCTGAAGATGAGCGCTGGATATTACCCTGCGCTCGAGAGCCTCTACGGCGCTGTCTGCCTCCCCTTCTTTTTCGGACTTGATTTCCGCGGCACGTTCTCTGGCTTCATTAAGTATCCTTGCAACCTCTTGCTCGGTCTCGGCGTTTATCTCCGCGACCTTGCTCTTGCTGGAGGCAAGGATGTCCTCAACTACTGCGTCTAGTGCCATTCCTCTCGACCTCGCTCAGGATGGCGAATTCACGCGAAGGGCGTCCAGGCGAACATCAGGATCAGCGAAACAGCAAGACCGAAGATGATGAGCGTCTCGGGCAGAAGCATCAGGAAGAGACCCTTGCCCAGGAAGCCGGGCTCCTCTGCCACGACACCAACCACAGCAGCTCCGATACCCTGCTCACCAACACCTGCACCAATACCGGCAAGTCCAGTCGCAAGACCGGCGCCAACAGCTATAAGTCCGTACAGTATTCCACCATCGACAATATTTTCTACTACCATTTCCTTATCCCTCCGTTAATTAATCCTAATCGCTCAATCTCTCAGGAACCTTCGGACACGTCCGAAGGGTGAGTACTCAACTCCACCACCATGACCGCTGTAGAACTTGGTGAACATCTCCACGTAATGCAACCTCAGAGGGTGCATGAACGGAGAGAGGATCCCCAGGAGCAGGTTGATGAAGTGAACAGTGACCAATACAACTATACCGACGACGATCGCGATCGTCGTGAAGCCATCATGTCCTCCGCCGCTCAGCATCGGCATCGCAACGTAGAATGCCAGCTGGTTTGCAGCGAAAGCGACGCCCACCGATGCGAGGCCTATGGCCAGAAGTCGCAGGTAGGATATCAGGTTGCTCACAAAGAAGGGCACGTGAGTTACGCCCATGACCCCTTCGGGACCCTTCACCATCATGCCTATGGAAACGACGAGGATCACCGCGCTCAAGATTACGAGCGGATGGCTCAATCCCCCAATGATCATTCCCAGAAGACCAACGACGAAGAAGACCTGGAAGAGGAGCACGGGGAGCCTCTCGAAGTAGGCGTGCTTCTTCTCACCGTACGCCAGCTCGTTCTTTACGCCCAGGATAGAACCAACGCCCGTGTGGATGACGCCGATGAATAGGCTGATCCCGATCAACACAAGAACAGAGGCGGTCTCCAACCTGAACATCGGGAATACGGGGCCAGCAAAGCCGGCAATTGTGGGGCCAATCCTTCCAAGGGGACCGTAGAATTCAGGTCCAAAGTCGATGCCGATGCTGTGCGGATGGGCCACCGTCCCCAGAAGCCCCACGTGGTGAGCGCCACTGAATATGTAGGCCCACAATCCGAGTGGCCCGAAGAACTCTCCGAATAGGATACCGAATATTATAGCCCATATGCTCGATATCATGACGATGCTTATCAGAGACTGCCAGCCTGGCGTCCTGAACTTTCGCCGGAGCATCAGCATGACGAGGAATATGATCAATCCGTACCCTACATCTCCCAAGATCAGGCCGAACATCAGCGGGAAGAAGACGAATATCAGAGGCGTCGGGTCGAACTCCTTGTACTCAGGAATGGCAAAGAGCCGCGTGATCAGCTCGAAGGGTCGGACCACCTTGGGGTTGTCCATCTTTGTGGGGATGTCCTCGCCGCCCTCGACGAGCTTCTCAGCCTCGGAACTCTCCAGCATCTCTACCTGGACCCGGCTCCCAGATACGCTCTCCAGTTCCTTCTTCATCATATCGAACTGACCGGTAGGCACCCAACCGTCGACTACGAAGGCGTTCTCCGTCGAGGCGAACCTCAGGGGCGACTCAGCCTTCTGGGACTGTATCGATATGTGCTCGTCGATGGCCAGAATAAGGTCCTCGTGCTGAGCTTTGAGATCCTTCAGCTTCTTCTCCAGCGGCGCCTTCTCTCCCTCCAGCCTCTTGGCGTCGGACTCGAGGGTGCTTATGGCACCGGCGACGCTTCCGGTCAGTCCCCGGGGTACGGATACCTCAGAGAACCCGTGCTCAGAGAGAACCGCTGAAACATCTCCTGCCTTCTCCACCGGCACGAAGACCGCCACAGCGTTCGTTCCACCTGAAGTTGAAGAGAATACCTCGTTGACGTATGAGACCTTCGAGACGTCGGCCTCTACGGGAGATGCGACGGTCCCCACAAAAGCTGCGAGGGAGTCGTAGCCGTATAAAAGCTCCAGATCAAGCGGAAGCCCGGCCAGGGGTTTCAGGGACTTGGCCTGATCCTGCTTGACCTTGATCTCGTTATCGATCTCAGCGATCCGCTCGGCGGTAGCGATAACATCGTCGCCGACGCTGCCGAGGATCCCGTCCATCTGCGAGAGGACCTGAGACTCTGGGAACTGTTTGTCAGGCATCTTGTCGCTGATATCCAGGTATCTCTCGATGGACCGGAGCTTTATGAGCTGTTCGGCGTATAAAGAAGCCTTTTCCAGGGACTTGCCCATCTCGAAGGATTCATCAGCACCAGAATAGTTGACGAGGTGCAACAGGTTCATCTCGTGCAACTTCTCTATGATAGGTTCTACAACCTTATTCGACCCGGCGACGACAACACGACTCATCTCAACGGGTCTAAGCATGCAACAACCCCATAAACTCCTTTAATAGATGTTCTACTGCTTTGTCCACCTTCGCGCTGGCGTTGCCCCTCATCGCATTTACGCTCTTCATCCCTTCATCGATGATCGACTGCTTCTTGGACTGAACTGCGTTGTTGGCGTCTGCAAGACGCTTTTCATAATACTCTTGCGATTCAGCCTCGGCGTTTCTCACAATGTTCGTCGCTTCGACAGTGGCATCGGCGATTCGCTTGTCTCGCTCTTGTTGGGCCCGCTCGATGCTGGCTTGAGCATCGGCTTCCGCCTGCTTAATCTTCGATAAGATTTCGTGTCTCGTCATCTGATCCCTCTACCCTCACTACATCTTTACCGTTTTCAGACAGCGCTACAATCACTCAAGCTGTGATAAACGCTCTCTCCTCATAACATGTAACAATATAAACTCTTCGGTTTTGGGGTACATCGTCTCCCGTTCTGGAATATCTCACCGGGACCACAACTTCAACGCCGCTTCCAGCTCTTTGTGGCTTCTGGCGTACTCCTCCTCCGATACGCCGGCGATCCAGGCCTCCACAGCCTGGACCATCGCCTTCGCGCCGCCGGTCGTCCCCCATGGGTGGCCGTGGACCCCGCCCCCCGCCTGGACTATGCAGTCGGTCCCGTAGCCTTCGAGGTTGGGACGGACGTTCCCGGGGTGGACGCCCCCTGAAGCGACGGGGAAGACTGGGGATAGGCCGTACCATTCGTCCCGCAGGGCGTCCCTGCACCGGTCGTTCTCCTCCCTGTCGCCGGCCATCTTGCCGAGGTAGCTTCCGGTATGGAGGTTCGTTCCCCCAGCCATCCGAACGAGCCTGGATATCGGTATCATCGATATCCCGTGACTTCTGTCCCGGGTGAAGGCTCCGTGCATCGTCCTGTGGACGTGGACGGGTACCTTTACCCCTCGGGAGAGGACCTCCAGGGCGGAGAAGCCCGATGTGAGGACGTCCACCATCACCATGTTGGCACCGCGATCGATGACCTCCTCGGCCCGCCCCAGGATCTCCTCGGCGCCACTGGTGACGTTGACGGCGTAGAACGCCTTCTTCCCGGTCTCTTCCTCGACCTTCGATAGCTCCGCCATCACCGCCTCCACCCTCTCGTCCATGGGGCAGAAGGACTGGTCGGTGAGGGTCTCGTCATCCTTGATGAGGTCGAGGCCGCCCCGCACCGCCTGCCCCGCCACCTCTGCGGTCTCTCTGGGGCTGAGCCCCACCTTCGGCTTGATGATCGTCCCCACCAGGGGACGGTCGAAGACCCCGAGGATCTTCCGGGCCTCCTTTATGCCGAACCTCGGACCTTTGTGAGCCGAGACGAGGCTCTGGGGGAAGATGACGTCCAGGAGCCGGACCTTCTTGAGGTCTCCGAGGCCGAAGAGGTTTCCGGCCACGACGGAGAGGTACTGAGGCATATTCCCGGCCTCGAAGAGTTCTTCGGGGAAGGCGACGTACGCGAAGTTTCCCTCCGCCCTCACGACCCGGGCCGAGAGGTCAGATGCCAGCTTCTCACGCTCTACATCGGTCCAGGTCCCCGTCGACTGCTCCGCCGCGATAGCCTCTGCGGCCTTCTCAATGGGAAGATCGGTCTCGACGCGATATTTTGCTATGACTTCCATAATCCTCGAACGCTCCTCAACGTATGAGGTGGCCCTCCCCCGTAATAAAACTCTCTGGACCTCTCCGATTCACGGGCCCCAGTCCCGGCCCCGGAATAGAGGATACCATCGATAACCGACCCTTTCGGGATCTGGGTGTAAAAAAACGGAACCGTAACAGGTAAAAGGGTTCAGGTACAGCGTGATGCAATAGAATCACCGCGACCGGTTGGCAACGATCCGAATCAACGCTCCCCTTGTCAGTCATCGGCCAAAGGCGGTTGGGGGGGTTAAAGATCTCGATTTCGATTAGAAGGGTCGACCGGATAGAGGGGATTGTAAATGAGCAAAATCACTATCAGCTTAATCAAGGCAGACGTCGGAGGATGGCCCGGACACGCCACCGTTCACCCGGCTCTGAAGGAGATCGCCGAGTCGTCTCTTGCCCAGGAGAAGGCCAATGGAAAGATCATAGACTTCAAGGTGATGTCCGTCGGCGACGACCTCCAGCTCCTGATGACCCACAGTCTGGGTGAGGACAACGCCGAGATCCACGGCCTGGCCTGGGAGGTGATGTGCAAGGCGACGGAGAAGGCCGAGGAGCTGAAGCTCTACGGCGCCGGCCAGGACCTCCTATGCGACGCCTTCTGCGGCAACATCAAGGGGATGGGGCCCGGAGTCGCAGAGATGGAGTTCGCCGAGCGGGGCGCGGAGCCGGTAGTCGCCTTCATGATGGACAAGACCGAGCCGGGGGCCTTCAACCTCCCCATATTCAAGATCTTCGCCGACCCCTTCAACACCGCTGGCCTCGTCATCGACCCCAACATCCACGGGGGGTTCATCTTCGAGATCTGGGATATCATGGAGCACAAGAAGGTTCTGATGGACTCTCCTGCGGAGATGTACGACATCCTCGCCCTCATCGGCGCCAAGAGCAGGTACGTCATCAAGAGGGTCTACCCCAAAGCAGGGAAGCTCCCCGGAGACGAGGCCGCCGCCGTCATCAGCACCGAGAAGCTCTACCAGACGGCGGGGACCTACGTAGGAAAGGACGACCCCGTCGCCCTGGTAAGGGCCCAGTCTGGGCTTCCCGCTCTTGGAGAGGTCCTGGAGCCCTTCTCCCTCGGCCACCTCGTCAGCGGATGGATGAGAGGGAGCCACAACGGCCCCCTGATGCCCTGCGCCTTCGAGGACGCCATCTGCACCAGGTTCGACGGACCCCCCAGGGTCATAGCCGCGGGGTTCCAGATCGCGAGAGGGATGCTCATCGGCCCCGTCGACCTTTTCAGAGACCCCGCCTTCGACCTCACCAGGCAGAGGGTCCACGAGGTCACAGACTACATGAGAAGGCACGGTCCCTTCGAGCCCCACAGGCTCCCCATGGAGGATATGGAGTACACCACCCTCCCCCACGTCCTCGATGCCCTGGGCAAGAGGTTCGAAGACGCCAAGTGAGTTCCGACGGCGGCCTAGGGGGGAGGTTTAGAGACCAGCCGTTTCAGACGGCCCCTCTTCCACCGATGATCCACCTGCTGCCGACCTCTCCGCCGCCCCTCGGGGGACTAGAAATGATTAATAATTATGCGAACTAATTTTAGGTCGGCACGAAGTTTAGGTCGGCACGGAGGGATGGACCGGCCAAGCCGTTCTCCATTCAGCGAAGATGCGACCGCGATCTTTTGAGGAAGGTAAAGGAGCTATGAAAGAGGCTGAAGCTGGGACCGGCGGGGAGTCGAAGGAGGCCCCCCCGGAGAGGGCCAAGAGGAAGAGGAGGAGGCTGAAGGTCGCCCACCCCGAACGGTGCATCGGTTGCCTCTCCTGCATGTTCGCCTGCAGCAGGATCAACGCTGGCCGAGCCTCCCTCGACAGGAGCGCCATCAGGGTGAAGACCCAGGGGGGGCTGGAAGGGGACTTCGCCGTGGTGATCTGCCGCGCCTGCAAAGACCCTCCATGCGTTGCGGCCTGCCCCCGGGGGGCGCTGGAGAAGAGGGGGGACGGGAGGGTCGTCTTCAAGAAGGACCTCTGTGACGGGTGCGGTGCCTGCGCCGACGCCTGCCTCATACGGGCGATATCCATGGACGCTGAAGGGAAGGCGATCAAGTGCAAGCACTGCGGAGCATGCGTCGCCTTCTGCCCCCACGGGGTCCTGGAGATGGAAGAGGTGGAGGAGTGAAGATTATCGGGAAAGGAGGTGGAACGGATGCTCAGAAGAGTTCTTTACATCGATCTCGACAAAAAGGAGAGCTTCGTCGAGGATAGGGGCGACCTCTTTGAGGAGTGGCTGGGGGGAACCGGTGTGGCGACCCAGCTCCTCCTGGAAGAGTGTCCGCAAGGAACAGACCCCCTCTCGCCGGAGGCGCCCATAATATTCGGGATCGGACCGCTCACCGCCCTATTTCCGGCGATGACCAAGACCGTTGCGACCTTCAAATCCCCCCTCAACGGCGAGCTGGGGGAGTCCTACGCCGGCGGGAGGCTCGCCATGTCCATGAGGTTCGCAGGCCATGAGGCGATAGTCATCAGGGGCGCAGCAGACCGGCCCTGCTACATCTCCATCAGGGATGGCGAGGTGAAGATCAAGGACGCAAGGTCGATATGGGGGATACCCGCCACCGTCGTCGGCTACATCCTGCGCGACGTGGAGAAGGGTGTGGGCCGAAGAAGCATCATCAGGATCGGGCCCGGAGGCGAGCAGCTCGTCAAGTACGCCGGGGTCGTCGTCGACACTTACAGACACTTCGGGAGGCTGGGCCTGGGCGCCGTCTTCGGCTCGAAGAACCTGAAGGCGATGGTAGTCTCGGGGACGGAGGATGTGGAGGTCCCAGACCCCAAAAGGTACAGGGAGATCTACAACCAGCTCTACAGGACTGTCGTCAAGACCGACGCCATGGAGAAGTATCACGACATCGGAACCCCCATCAACATCAACGTCTTAAACCAGCTGAAAGGGCTTCCCACCCGAAACTTCCAAGACAGCAGCTTCGAAGCGGCGGAGAAGATCAGCGGCGAGGTTCTCGCCGACAACTACCTATTCCGGAGGGTATCCTGCGCCCACTGCCCCATCGGCTGCATCCACATCGGTATGCTCAAGACCTCCTTCTCCCGCCATCACGAGTACGAGATCAGAAAGATATCCTACGACTTCGAGCTGATCTACGCCCTGGGATCAAACCTCGGCGTCACCTCTCCCGAGGGGATTTTAGAGCTGATTGAGGCCTGCGAGCGGCAGGGGATCGACGCCATCAGCACCGGAGTCGTCCTCGCCTGGGCGACGGAGGCCCTGGAGCGGGGGCTCATAACCACCGAGGATACCCTGGGCCTGGCCCTAAAATGGGACGACGTCGAGGGCTATTTGAAGGCGATAGACGAGATCGTCAAGAAGAAGAACGAGTTCTATTCGGCCCTGGCAGAAGGGGTCGAGGTCGCCTCGGAAAAGTACGGCGGCAGGGAATTCGCCATGGCCCTCGGCGGAAACGAGGTTCCTGGCTACCACACCGGTCCCGCATCCATCGTAGGCCTCACCGTGGGGGTGAGGCACTCCCACCTGGACAACGCCGGATACGGCATAGACCAAAAGGCAGCGAAGAAGAGCCTCAGCCCCGAAGAGATGGTCGACGCCATCATCCAGGAGGACGACGCGAGGGGGGTCTACAACTCCCTCATTGGCTGCCTCTTTGCTCGAGGCGTCTATTCCACCGAGAACATCATCGAGGCCCTGGGATCGGTGGGGATCGAGAGGAGCGTGGAGGATCTGGAGATCCTGGGAAGAAAGATCTTCGAAGAGAAGTACAGGTTCAAGGTGCGGGAGGGCTTCGACCTGAAAAAGGCCAGGATACCGGCCAGGTTCTACGAGACCGTCTCCACGGTGGGGATGGTCGATCCCGAGACGGTGGAGACTATGATGAAGATCTACCGGGAGAGGAGAGGATGGGCATGATTTACACCATAACCCTGAACCCTGCCCTCGATCGGACCCTCCTCATCGACGAGATGAGAGAGGACGTCCCCAACAGGATAATCCGAGAGGAGAGCTACGCCGGAGGGAAAGGGATCGACGTATCCAAGGTCCTGACCGCCTTCGGCATAGAGAACAGAGCCCTCGGCTTCATCGCCGGCTTTGCGGGGAGGCAGCTGGAGGGCCAGCTGGTCAGAGACGGTACCGGCTGCAGCTTCATCCCCGTATCCGGCGAGACGAGGATCAACGTCATCGTCCACGAGATCGCCACCGGCCGTCAGATCATCTTCAACTCCATAGGCCCCATGGTCAAGCCCTTCGAGCTGATCGAGATCGTCGACGTGGTGAAACGGGTGGAGGAGCCGGAGTTCGTCAGCATCGGCGGAAGCCTCCCGCCGGGAGCCCACCCCGAGATCTATCGGAAGATCATAGAGACCGCACGGCTTCGAGGAGCGAAGGTGGTCCTGGACGTAGACAGGGAGGCGCTCTCGGTGGGGATAAGGGGCAAGCCCGACATCATCAAGCCTAACATCCACGAGCTGAGCCACCTTTCAGGAAAAAAGCTTGAGAAGAGGGGGGAGATCCTGGAGGCGGCCCGAAAGATCAACAGAAAGGGGGTGGAAACCGTCCTCGTCTCCATGGGGCCGAAGGGAATCCTCCTCGTCTCCGACGGGAAGGCCTACCAAGCGGTACCTCCAAAGGTGGAGGTGGTGAACACCATCGGCGCCGGAGACTCCTCAGTGGCGGGGTTCATCTACGGCCTCTCGAAAGGAGATGACCTTAAAGAGGCCCTGATCTGGGCGACGGCCGCCGGGACGGCGACGACGCTGCGACGGGGGACGGCCCTCGCCACCCGGGAGGACGTCGAGAAGATCGTCCCCCTGGTGGAGGTTGAGACGATATCGGAGGATTGAGGAAGATGACGATAAAGATAGGACGTGAGGACGTATCGGTACCCCTGGACGTCCCCCCGGGAATGAGGGACGATTACATCGACCATTACCTCGAGATCACAAAGGAGAGCGGCAGGCTGATGCTCTTCGCCGGCGACCAGAAGGTAGAGCACCTCAACCGGGACTTCTTCGGAGAGGGGATCAGCCCCGAGGACGCGGACCCCGAGCACCTCTTCCGGATCGCCAACAGGGGTAAGATCGGGGTCTTCGCCGCCCAGCTCGGCCTCATCGCGCGATACGGAATGGATTATCCGAGGGTCCCCTACCTCGTCAAGCTCAACTCCAAGACCGACCTTGTCAAGACTGACCAGATGGACCCCAGAAGCCTCCAGCTCATAGAAGTCGATCAGGTGGCGGATTTTGCCGACGACAGCGGCCTCGACATTCTGGGGGTCGGCTACACCGTCTACCTGGGGAGCGAGCACGAGGCAGAGATGCTCCGGGAGGCGGCCCAGGCGGTATATCAGGCCCACAGCCTCGGGCTCGTCACCGTCCTCTGGATCTACCCCCGGGGCAGAGCCGTAAGCAATGAGAAGGACCCCCACCTCATCGCGGGAGCGACCGGGGTCGCCGCAGCCCTGGGCTCAGACTTTGTAAAGGTCAACTATCCGAAGAGGGAGGGCGAGAGGTCCCAGGAGATCTTCAAAGAGGCGGTGGCCGCCGCCGGGAGGACGAAGGTCGTCTGCGCCGGAGGGGCGAGCCGCGACCCCGAAGAGTTCCTTCGGGAGCTCCACGACCAGATCCACATCAGCGGGGCCGCCGGGAACGCCACCGGAAGGAACATTCATCAGAAGGGGCTCGACGAGGCGGCGAGGATCTGCGACGCCATCTACGCGATAACCGTCGAGGACAGAAGCGTCGAAGAGGCTCTGCGAATATACCACGGGGATTGAAGGGCGGCGTGATCGAGAACAGCGCCGCCATGAAGAGTCGAGCTGGTGATCATTATGGGAACTAAAAAGAACCGACTGGCTTACGAATCGAGCCCCTATCTCCTCCAGCATGCTGATAACCCCGTCGACTGGCACCCCTGGGGGGAGGAGGCCTTCAGGAAGGCGGATAGGGAGGATAAGCCGGTCTTCCTCTCGATAGGGTACTCCACCTGCCACTGGTGCCACGTCATGGCCCGCGAGTCCTTCGAGGACGAGGAGGTGGCCGGCCTTCTGAACGCCACCTTCGTCTGCATAAAGGTGGATCGGGAGGAGAGGCCGGACATCGACGCCGTCTACATGAACGTCGCGCAGATGATGACCGGCTCCGGCGGCTGGCCCCTCAACGTCATCCTCACCCCCGATAAGAAGCCCTTCTTCGCCGCCACCTACATCCCCCGGGAGTCGAGGTTCGGAAGGATTGGGATGCTGGACCTCGTCCCGAGGATCGGCCTCCTCTGGAGGACGGAGCGGGGCGAGCTTCTCAATTCCGCGGAGGAGGTGACCGCCGCCCTCCGACGGTCCCCACCGGAGGTCCCCGGAAGGGGGCTCGACGAGGCGGCGATCAGACAGGCATACCAGAGCCTCGTCGCCCGCTTCGATGCCAGAAACGGGGGTTTCGGGTCCGCCCCCAAGTTCCCCTCGGCCGCCACCTTCCTCTTCCTCCTCCGCCACGCCAAGAGGACCGGCGATCCCGGAGGCCTCTCCATGACGGAGATCAGCCTGAACGCCATGAGGAGGGGTGGGATCTTCGACCATCTCGGATACGGTTTTCACCGTTACTCCACGGACGCCGGCTGGATCCTCCCCCACTTCGAGAAGATGCTCTACGACCAGGCGATGATCGCCATCGCATGCCTCGAGGCCCACCAGGCCTCCGGGGACGAGAGGTACGGCAGGATCGCCCGGGAGGTCTTCGAGTACGTCCTGAGGGATCTTGCCTCTCCTGAAGGGGGCTTCTACTCCGCCGAGGACGCCGACAGCGAGGGAGAGGAGGGGAAGTTCTACCTCTGGACGAATGGCGAGCTGAACGCTCTCCTCGACGGCGAAGAGGCAGCAGCCGCGGCGAGGGTCTTCGACGTCCGGGGTGAGGGAAACTTCCGGGAGGAGGCGACGGGACGGTTCACAGGAAAGAACGTCCTCCACCTGAAGAGGGCAGTCGGAGAGGTGGCGGAAGAGCTGGGGGTCAGAGAGGCTGATCTGTATGAGAGGCTCCAGGTAGCCCGCCAGAAGCTATTCTCCGCCCGAAAGGAGAGGACAAGGCCCCTCCTGGACGACAAGATCCTCGCCGACTGGAACGGCCTCACCATCGCCGCCCTCGGACGGGGCGCCCAGGTACTGGGGGAGGTGGCCCTGGAAAAGGCGGCATCCAGGGCTGCGGATTTCGTCCTGGAGAAGATGAGGGACGGGGATGGACGGCTCCTCCACCGCTACCGCCGGGGATCCGCCGGGATCCTGGGAAACCTCGACGACTACGCCTTCCTGATATGGGGGCTCCTGGAGCTCTACGAGGCGGGGTTCGAGACGAAATACCTCCAAGCAGCCAACGACCTCGCGGGAGATATGGTGGGGAGGTTCCATGACGAGGAGGGTGGAGGCTTCTACTTCACCCCCATCGACGGCGAGGATCTGATCCACAGGAGAAAGGACTCCCACGACGGCGCCCTCCCCTCGGGAAACGCCGTGGCCGTCTTCGACCTTCTGAGGCTCGCCAGGATGAACGCCGATCCGAAGCTCGAAGTGATCGCCTCAAAAGCCTTGGATGCCTTCGCCCCCCGGGCGTGGGCTGCTCCGGCCGCACACCTCCACCTCCTCTCTGCCCTCGACTTCGCCCTGGGACCGGCATCGGAGGTGGTGATAATAGGGCATCCGGATTCCCCGGATACCGGAGAGATGAAGAGGGCCCTCTGGTCGAGGTATCTGCCCAGAAAGGTAGTTCTCTTCAGGCCCGCGGGAGAGGAACCGGATCTATCTATGTTCCCCGAGTTCGCGGCGCACCTCTCGATGGTGGACGAAAAGGCGACGGCCTACGTCTGCAGAGAGTACGTCTGCCACCGGCCGACGACGGACCCCTTGGAGATGCTGGCGAGGATCAACCGGCCATCTCGGGGCTCTTGAGATTCGAAGGCGGGTTTTTGTCGATGAAAAGCTTATTAACGGTGGAACGAAATTGTGAGATGGCAGTGGGGATAAAAACGCTGCCCTCTAACGGAGTGGGAAAAAATGAAAGAGGTGTTAGCTTGAAATATAGATGTATCGTTCTATCTTTGATCCTCGCCATCTCCCTATTATCAGGATTTTCGATGGCACAAAATGCCGACGAATCGACGAACGGGACGGAGATCGACACGACGGTCGTCGCCGGGCCGACGGAGACGTCAACGACCGACTTAGATGCGGCAGAACCCGAGGCCTTTACGCAACCAGAGACGTCGGCCACCGAAGGTGCCGAGTCTGCGGCTTTGACCCTCCAGGGAACCTGGATATTGACCGCTGACGACTCCCTAATCTCCATGGTCATCCACCAGTCGGAGGATATCCTCTTCGGCGCCGCCAACTCCCAGACCCCCAAGCCCTGGAACGGCGTAGTCTCCGGGTCAGTGTCAGGTGACGATATCGAGCTTCATATCCTATCCCTCCAGGACGGCGTCCTGGTATCGACGCTGATCGTCGGGACCGCCACCGCAGATGACCTCGCGGGAAGCTTCGTCCAGTCCGATAGCAACGGGAAGGTCAACGAGGGGATGATCTCCGGCTTTTTGGCCAACCCCGACACCTCGGGGTATGAGCCCGCCAGGGTGGCCGCTGCAGCCCCGGTGACGACCGCCGCCACGTTGACCCCAGCCGCCGAGACCCCCGCCGTCGCGATGACGGCACCGACGACCGACGACGGCCGAAAAAAGCCGGTGGACGTGACCACCTTAATGTCGTTCCCAGTTGGAGCCGGCGCACCTTTGCCGATTTAGGTTAATTTTTAGGAGACTCCAAGTCGGGTTTGCGGTCCCCCCCGGCGGGGTGGCCGCAGTTCTCCACCATTTTTTATCCGGTCCGTATATCTGGCGGCCTCACCTTCAGATCGGCTTTTTCCTCAGGATCTCATATCTGTCCGAAAGGAGTTTAATCATGGTCAGCCTATAAAAGAGCATGAAACGAGTCTTTGCTGCTCTTCTCCTCCTCATAATCGCAGGAGGGGCGGAGGCGTCGGTATTCTTCAAGATCGTGGATGCTCCGACCATCTTCGTCAGCCCAGAAGGCGAAGCCGGCTTCACCATATCCGTCCAGAACCTGGGGTCCCAGAGCACCTATGCGGGGCTCATCTTCAGAAACATCCCCGAGGGGCTCTCCATAGTCGGCCCCCGTTGCACCAAATGGGTCGATTCAGGGACGAGGCGAAAGTTCGACTGTCAGCTCTTGGTGGAGGCGGCGGCCGTTCCTCCGGGAAGCTACACCTTTGAAGTCGGGATCGCAGCCGCGGGAGCCCCGCCGGAGTGGACCCCCGTCGAGGTCATCGTCGCCGACGATCCGGCTCCAGGAGCAGACCGTGCCGAAGATGCCGTTTCGAAGGAGCCTTATGAGGATCTGATGGAGCAGGAGGAGGAGTATCCGGCCTGCCCCGTCGTGAGAGACCTGGGTGGAGCAGAAGGAGATGGAACATCCGAGAGGGAGGAGATGCCGGGGTTCGGGATATGCGCCGCCCTGGGCGCCGCAGCGGTGCTGATTTTTAGAAGGGGGAGGAGGATCGGAGGGGGGTGATCTTTAGAGGCGCTGCCTCTCCAGCTCCCCGCCGAGCATCTCCTTTATCACCAGGTAGCTCATCTCGGGGGGGATCGCCCCGATCTCGGTGCAGATGACGTCGATGTACCGATGGGGGGTGACGTCGAAGGCGGGGTTTCTCACCCGGACGTGCTGCAACTTTGATATTTCGGGGTAGACCTCCTCAGGGGACCTCATCTCGATGGGGACGAGCTCCCCCATGATCGTCTCGGGGCTGAACTTGTAGGTCTCCGCCGCCACGACGAAGCTCGTCCTCGCCTCGGAGGCGGCGAGGGCGATCGCGGCGGTCCCGATCTTGTTGACGAGGGAGCCGTTGGCGGTTATTACGTCCGCCCCCACGATGACGTGGTCGACCTCGTTGATGACGGTCCTGACGGCGGAGTCGACGATGAGCTCCGTCTCGATCCCCCAGCCGTCCAGCGCCTTTATCGTCAGGTGGCCCTGGTACCTTGGCCGCGACTCCGTGGCGATGACCCTGATATCCTTGCCGGAGTCGAAGGCGGTCTTGATGATGGATAACGCCACCGAGGAGTTGCAGTGGGTGAGGATCACATCGCCGTCGAGGACCCTCCGGGACCCGATCTCCCCGATCCTCTCGACGGCCTTGAGGGATCGTTCTACGAAAGAATCAGCGTTCTTCGCCAGGGACGACCGGGCAGCCTCCAGGTCGTCGCCGCGGTAGCGCATCACTATCCTGACGGCGTTGGATAGGGAGACGGCCGTAGGCCTCGTATTCAGGAGGACCTCGGCGGCCCGGCGGACCTCTCCGTTGAACTCCTCGAGGCTTGCGGCCTCGATCGACAGGGCGAAGTCCTTGAGGGCCCCGGCGGCGGCCCTTCCAATGAGGGCCGCCCCCCGGATCTCCATCGACCTTATCCTCTCCGCTGTATCCAGCAGCTCTTCCATCGGTAGGGTCATGATCCTCCGGGATTTCAGGGCGCTCCGACGACCTTCGCCAATTTGGCGACCCGCTCGCCGAGCTTTCGGCAGGCGATCAGGGCCCCGGCGTCGGGGGCCCCCACGGCGACGGCTCCGTAGTGGCCGCCGGTCTCTAGCGGGTCGCCGACGATCACCATCCCGTGGATCAGCATCCCCTGGATTATCGACAGGAGGGTCGTCTCGTTACCGCCGGTGGGGCTCCCCGAGGAGGTGAAGGCAGCGCCGATTTTATTCTCCAGCTTGCCCCGGATCCGGACCGACCCGTCGATGAAGCCCTTCATCTCGGCGGAGAGGGTCCCAAAGTAGGTGGGTGCCCCCAGGATGATCCCGTCGGCGGCGGCGAGGTCCTCGAGGGTCGCCTTGTCGACCTCTTTGACCACCACGTCCGCCCCTCCTTCCTTCGCGCCCTCCGCCAAGGCCTGCGCCATCTTGGCGACATTCCCGCTCCGGGAATGATAAACTATCAGTACCTTCGTCATCTCGTTCACCTCAAGATCCAGCTCAAAGTATCGTGCTCAGATTATATCTGCCGCCTTCACTATTAATGTTCCTCTGATCATGAGAAAGCCCCACCGGCGGCAAGGCTGGGGCTCCGCCTTAAGCCTCCCCCCTCCGCAGGACGATCCGGTCCCCCTCCTCGACCCTGGGGAATACGTCGATCCCGGAGACGATCCTCCCGATGTGGTTGACGGCGGAGTAGGGCGGGGTCCTACCGAAGAAGATGCAGAAGGCCGAGCCCGGCGTCCAGTAGGAGACGTCCCCGGCCTCCGACGAGGGCGACGGGTTCTCGTCGGTCAAGGCGAAAGGAAGCTCGAAGTAGACCTCCTCCCCCCAGAGCTGGGCTCTAGCCTCCAGGGGGAGCCGCTCGAATATCTCCCGGGCGGTCCGGGGGTTACGGCCGTCGATCTCCGCCAGGGCCGAGCCCTTCCCCTCCACAACGATCTCGATGGAGTTCATGATACGGCACCTTTGTTTGCTCATTTTCTCTCTTATTTGGGGATAGTATGATCCGAAGAGCGACTTAACCTTTCACGATGCGTTAAAGCCATCTATTTAGATAAGATGAAGATCCAATAGCTCCGTAGGTGATAAGAGATGATCTGGCAAGATCGGATCGTCGTCGATCCTGAGATACTGGCGGGCAAGCCCGTGGTCAGAGGCACGCGCCTCGCCGTCGAGTTCGTCATCGGCCTTCTCGCTCAGGGGTGGTCCGAGTCAGAGGTCCTGCGGAACTATCCAGGCCTCACCTCCGAAGACGTCCAGGCCTGTCTGAGCTACCCCGGATAGCAGCTCTTAGAAAATGGTTTTTAATGCCTGTTACATCTCATGAGCGTCTTTATTTCTCACCGATTATGAAGTCGTTATAACCACCCATGGGTCATCGGTTAAGGAGTTTAAGCCACACAATATTGCCATTTTTCACACGAATTATGCGTCATCTAGATTTGATCCGATTTCAAGACTGACTTGCTGTAGCCTCTTTGATCAAGCCAATCTCACCGTACTTGCTACCAATATCGCTGCCTCATCGCGATTCTTCTCTTAACCGATGACCAATGTATAACCATCACGGGATTTGCCATGGGAAGGTTACATTTCCTACTCTGCATCCTCTGGAAAGAGCACCTTTCCTTTTTCTGTATATTCGATAACTCCCAGTTGTTTGAGGAAATCCAGCTCGTCATCTACCTCCCAGCCCTCCGCAAGCCTGCCGTCGACAATCCGCCAGATGAAGACCATCATCATCCTCACCTTCTTGCCGGTAGGGGGCAGTGAAACTCCGAAAAGATTCCATTCTCCCGTATGGGTCCCCGTGGCCTCGACCCGGACCCAGACCTTATCCCCTTCAGCGATGATATCTTCAATATTCTCATGCCAATCGGGGAAGCCCTCGAAGGCCAGGGTGAAGAGCTGCTTGAAGCTTTCCAGGCCCCGCTGTTGATGGGCGTGATCGACGTAATCGGACGCCACCAGCTCGTCAAATAAATCCAAGTTTCGATTGTTATAGGCTTCAATGAACCTGCGAACGGTGGCCTTATTCTCCTCCGATGTCATGCAAAACCACTTCTCTTTGAATTCTTCTTTCTTAATACTTAAGAATTGTTGTCCAAAAGCTCTTCTCACCGATTCGACAGCCGCCCTCTCGTGCCATCATCTGGCAATATAATTTTAAGGTGGTGAGCCCATGAATATAGAAGAAAAAGGGCGCTTCATAAAATCCCGAAGGTGAGATCCTGACCTCGGAAAAACAGATCCTTGACCGGCTGGAAGATCAGCTGAGATGGTACAGCAAAAAGAGCAGATGGAACCAGAGATGTTTCAAGTGGCTCAAGATGATCGAGATCGTCGCCGCCGCCCTCATCCCCTTCGCCGCAGGGCTGAGGGCCGATCCGTTGATCACCGGCGGCCTTGGAGTCGTCGTCGTCGTCATCGAATCGATGATGGGGCTCTTCCAGTTCCAGCAGAACTGGACGAACTACCGGACCACCGCCGAGGCGCTGAAGCACGAGAAGTTCCTCTGGCAGGCAAAGGCCGGGCCGTATAAAGATCCTGACAATCCCACCCTGGAAGCCCTCTTCGCCGAGAGGGTCGAGGCGCTGATCTCCACCGAGCACGCAAAGTGGATCAGGTATCAGGAGCAGGCGGGAAAAGAACAGAAGACAGCCCAAACATGAGGTTTATGTTCTTTTGCTCAATACGCCATCAGCAGAAGAGAAAGATGATACAATATAGATATCTGGGGATTTGGACGAGGTACAGTCGATCATTTTTCACAGCAGCACGGCCTCTTCGAGCACTTTTTTGCGGACGTACCCGTGGACCCCCTCCAGCTCTGCGATCGGGGCCCGGCAGCCCAGAAGATCTTGCAGGTCCATGGGGAGCTGGCCCATATCGAGGAGGCTTCTGCCCGGCGCCCGCCCTGGTTTGAAAGAAAATAGACCTCGACCGAGAGGGGCCCTTCATCCCCTCTCGATCATCGTCCCGACGCCGGTGTCGGTGAAGAGCTCCAGGAGGAGGGCGTGGGGCCTCCTCCCGTCGACGATGTGGGCGGACTGGACCCCGCCCTCGACGGCCTTGACGCAGGCCTCCACCTTCGGGATCATACCGCCGGTGATCACCTTCTCGTCGACCAACCTGCTGAAGTCGGAGATCCTGAAACTGGATATGACGGTGTTGGGGTCCTCGGGCTTCAGCTTCACCCCCTCGACGTCGGTGACCGAGATCAGCTTCCTCGCCCCCAGGGCTATGGCGATGACCCCGGCGGCGGTGTCGGCGTTGACGTTGAGGTTGTTTCCCTCGCCGTCGACGGCTATCGGCGATATCACCGGGATGTACCCCTTCCCGGCGGTGATGAGAAGAATCTCGGGGTTGACCCGGACGACCTCGCCGACCCAGCCCAGGTCGATGGGCGCCTCCTCACCGTCTACGACGATCGGCGCCTTCTTCCTTGCCACTATCAGCTGGCCGTCCTTTCCCGAGAGGCCGATCCCCTTGCCGCCATGCTTTCCGATGAGGGTGACGAGGCTGGAGTTGATGTTCCCCAGGAGGACCATCCTCGCGATCTCCAGGGTCTCCTCGTCGGTCACCCGAAGCCCCCCCACGAAGACGGACTTCTTGCCGAACCGGGCCATCTTCTCGGAGATCTCGGGGCCGCCGCCGTGGACGACGACGGGATGGATCCCGACGTACCGGAGGAGGACGAGGTCCTGGACGAAAGTGTCCAGAACCTCCCGATTGGACATGATCGACCCGCCTATCTTTATCACCATGATCGAGTCGCAGAACTCCCGGAGGTACGGGAGCGCCTCGATGAGCACCTGTTCCCTTTTGACCGACATCTGCTGATCCTTCCCATTTAGAGAGATTTCGGAAGGCGTTCTCAGTCGATGGACATCAATATGTCGCCCGGCGATACCGTCGCCCCCACCTCTGCGTAGATCTCCGCGACGACGCCGTCCTTGTTGGCGTAGACTTCATTCTCCATCTTCATCGCCTCCATGACTGCTACGGCATCTCCCTTGGATACCTGGTCGCCTTTGGCCACAAGATAACGGATTATGACCCCCTGCATCGAGACGGTCACCCCGTCCTTCGGCGCCTTCGGCTCCGCCGCCTCGATCGACATCCCCGCCGGGGCTACCTTGACGAGGTAAGCCTCGCCGTCCACCTCGACGTTGAAAGCGGCGGGCTTTCCGCCGATGGTGGCGATCTGCGCCTCTGGGGAGGCCGCCTTCTTGAGGACCTCCTCCTTCGCCTCGCCCCTGAGGAACTTCTCCGCCACCTGGGGGTAGAGGGCGTATGTGAGGACGTCCTCCTCCCTCTTGACGAGCCCCTTCCCTTCCGCCTCGACCTTCATTTTATCGTACTCTGGGGGTATCAGGTCCGCCGGCCTGACGGAGATGGGGTCCTCGTCCTCCAGGATCTCGGCCTTGATCTTGGGGTTGATCTCGCCCGGAGACCGGCCGTAGAGCCCCTTGACGTAATCCTTCACCTCTTTGGGGACGACCTTATACCTCTCGCCGGTGAGGACGTTGAGGACGGCCTGGCTTCCCACGATCTGGCTGGTGGGGGTGACGAGGGGGGGATACCCCAGATCCTCCCTCACCCTCGGGATCTCGGCGAGGACGTCGTCATACTTGTCGAGGGCCTTCTGCTCGATCAGCTGAGAGACGAGGTTTGAGAGCATCCCGCCCGGGACCTGGTAGACGAGGACGTTGGTATCGACCCTGGCGGAGATGGGGTTGAAGATGGGAGCGTAGACCTCCATCAGCTTCTCGAAGTACCTCTTGATATCCGTCAGGAGCTTCAGGTCCAGCCCCGAGTCGTAGGGGGTACCCACCAGGGCCGCTACCATCGACTCCGTGGGCGGGTGGGAAGTCCCCCAGCCCAGGGGGGATATGGCGGTGTCCAGGATGTCGACCCCAGCCTCGCATGCGAAGATGAAGCTCATGGGGGCCATGCCGCTGGTGCAGTGGGAGTGGAGACAGATGGGTATATCGACGGTCTCCTTCATCGACTCCACCAGATCATAGGCGTCGTGGGGGAGGATGAGGCCCGCCATGTCCTTGATGCAGATGGAGTCGCAGCCGAGGTCGGCGAGCTCCGCCGCCATCTTGGTGAACTGCTCTATGGTATGGACCGGGCTTGTGGTGTAGCAGACGCAGCCCTGGACGTGGGCGTCCATATCTTTGGCGGCCTTGATGGCGACGGTCATATTTCGGATGTCGTTGACGGCGTCGAAGATCCTGAATATGTCTACCCCGTTTGCCGCCGCCCTCTCGACGAACTTCACCACCAGGTCGTCGGCGTAGTGGCGGTATCCCACCAGGTTCTGGCCCCGCAGGAGCATCTGGAGGGGGGTATTGGGCATGGCGAGCTTCAGGGCCCGCAGCCTCTCCCAGGGATCTTCGTTCAGGTACCTGATGCAGGAGTCGAAGGTGGCCCCGCCCCAGACCTCCATGGAGAAGAAGCCCACCTCGTCGAGCTTCTCTGCTATCGGGAGCATGTCCCTCGTCCTCATCCTGGTGGCCAAAAGTGATTGATGTGCATCTCTAAAAACCGTCTCGGTAAGCCTTACTTTGCTCATGAGATCAACCTTCCATCCTTTTCAAATCATCTTATGTCTTTCTAGCTCTCTCAAAACGTGATGCCCCTGATCGGTGAGCATATACTTCTTCCAGGTATGCTTCTCGGGGGTTATGCACTCCACCAGTTCCAGCTCTTCGCACTCCTTTATGGCGCGGCTTATATTCTGAATCGACCGATCCGTCCTTCGAGCCACTTCCGACGCCTTGACCACCCTGGAATTTCTGATCGCCCTCATCAAGAGAAGCCGCCGATCTGCGCTGAGGACCCACCTCTCTATCTCGTCAACGTTCATAAGGATTACCAGCCCGGACCTTTCTCTGGGAAGAGATTATTATAACTTATTTAAACCTGGTGGGAAAGGACCCAGGACGTATCGCAAGGCCATCTCCTGGGGGTTATCCGGCGGGCTCGAAGGTCTAAATCTCCCGGAGCCCCGTCCCAACCTCAGGCCCAAAATCGTATCCACAGCTCTCAACCCCAGCTATATCCATGGGGACCAGAGGGAAGGCCTTGCAGATCTCAGGGCGGCGGGAGTATATCCGGCAACGCATCCCTTTGACATCGAAGGCAGGGCACCCCCGGCAGCACCTTCCGCATCTGTTGCACCTTCCGATCTTCCTTGCGCCCCACTCCGCCACCACCTCCCTTCGCAGATACCAGAAAACCCTCCTGCGGATCCATCCGTCGATCATCGCAAGCCCAGCAGAAAAACCCGCCTCAAAGCTCCGGGGAAAGCGGTCTCCATCCAGCAGCGACAGTATTCCTCTGATACCTCCATCTCGACTCCCTCTCTCCATCCCGGGGTCGATCCGGAAATCTCGATCAATGGTTAAAAATATGGCGGGGCAGGGGAAGACCCCAGAACGGCGATATCAGGTATCGGCGGTTGCGATCCGCCGCCGGGAAAGAGGCGGATGCTATGAAGGGCAGGCGGCGATCTTACGGGAGCGATCGCGGTCAGAACCGAGCTGCCGGTGTGTCAACTTTCTTTGAGATAGGCCCTCGAGATCGAAGAGGAGCGCCAGCCATAAACCTCCACCATTGTCCTTTGATTGTTATGAAGGTTTGATAAATTGTTATGCAAAGTAGGAAGAGGGGTATTCCAGATCAATACTGAAAATATTCGGCGGATTTGGCCGAAGGACCCTTCCAGTTATCCGGATCCTGCCTCCGTTAGGAGACGTTATTGCTGCGATACGTTGATCTGGACATTAGTGCACTCCACAAGTGTCTATTAGTATTTTGTTTTCATCTCGCCGTCCGTGAGGATTCATGAGAGTTAGAGTTGTGAGTTCAAAAAATGAGATACCTAATCTCAACCCCAACGAGAGGATAGTTCACCTGGCCTTCAGAGCTTCAAACGTCGACTTTCTCAACCTGATGAAGATATGCCCCCGCCTCCGGGCGATCCAGGTCCCCCCATCCTACCGGAAGACAATGTCCAAGGCGATCCAGCTCTTCCTGGAGATGCAGGGGATCGACCTTCTGGAGGGGGACGTCTGGGGGCACAGAAAGGACATCGACGAGTACTTCATGGTGGACGATGAGACGATCGGCGAGATCGAGTCGATGATCTCAGAAGGGGTGACCATAGAAGAGGCCACCGACCTGATCATGAAGAAGACGAGGCTAGCCCCCGACCTGATCAAGTACATCGCCAAGTCCAAGATAACGGTCTGAAGCTCCAATGGTGCGACCTCCGGGAGGAGGTCCTCCAACCCCTCATCAATTTTGCTCATATATCCATATGGGCCTTCTGGAGGGTCCATCCCCCCACCCCCATATCCGGAGAGACCCTCCGACGGGTTAGAGAGAACAGATCCCCGATCATCGGCGACGCCGGGATCGATGGGATCGCCGGCAGGCCGCCTCTCCTCTGGCTGAGGGGACTGCGGGAATATGCTCTGATATTCCAACCTGCCAAGGCTCTTTTTCCCGGAGATGACGGGATAGATGAAACTTCAATTTCGAGAAGAGATCTCTGAAAGAGAAGAAAATATCCGTCTTCTATGAAAGCTGTTATCACAGTACATTCAAAATTTAGACGTTACTATACATCGTAAGTAACTATAAGTACTAAGATAACATCCCTGTAATTGTAAAGGTGAAAGATCATGAAGATTAGAGTTGTAAGTTCAAGAGAAGAGATCGCTGAGCTGAACCCCAATGAGAGGAACGTCCACCTGGCCTTCAGGCCCTCCAACGTCGACTTCCTCGACCTGATGAGGATCTGCCCCCGCCTCCGGGCCGTCCAGGTCCCTCCGTCATACCACAAGACCCTCTCCAAGGCGATCAAGCTATTCCTGGAGATGCAGGGGGTCACCCTCCTGGAAGGGGATGTCTGGGGCCACAGAAAGGACATTGACGAGTACTACGTCGTCGACGAAGAGGCGATCGAAGAGATCGGAAGCCTCATCAGAGAGGGCGAGTCCATCCAGGACGCGACAGCTGCCATCCAGAGAAAGACGAGGCTGGCCCCCGACCTGATAAAGTACATCGCCAGGTCCAAGATCACCGCCTGAACCCTCAGGCGGACCTTGGACCCCGCCTCCAAAACGGATCATAACCCATGGCCGGATCCGTCCATGACCCCCTCTTTTGCCATCGCTAGATCATGATCCTGCACTGATGCCCCGGAGATCGACCGCCTTCGATGATGGGCACCTTCTTTGATGGGAAGCGATCGTGAAGAGGCTTGAAGAGTCATTTGGGCCACCAGACCATTTAATCCCGCCAGACGGAACGGAATATCGTCCGTATTTCTGTATAGATCGGCCTGCCGTCCCGGTGAAGAAGGATAGTATGCGATCGATATTCATGGAGAGAAAGTTGCATATGGACGTTAGTATACAACGCAATTGACTATTAATACTTAAGTTCACATTTCAGTATTCTTGAGGTGAAAAATCATGAGAATTAGAGTTGTAAGTTCAAAAGATGAGATCACGGAGCTGAACCCCACCGAGAGGATCGTCCACCTGGCCTTCAGGCCTTCCAACGTCGACTTCCTCGACCTGATGAGGAGCTGTCCCCGCCTCCGGGCCGTCCAGGTCCCCCCCTCGTACCATAAGACGATGTCCAAGGCGATCAAGCTATTCCTGGAGATGCAGGGGATCGATCTTTTGGAGGGGGACGTCTGGGGACACCGAAAGGATATCGACGAGTACTACGTCGTCGACGAAGAGGCGATCGAGGAGATCGGAACCCTGATCAAGCAGGGCGAGTCCATCGAGGATGCCTCCGCCGCCATCCAGAGAAAGACGAGGCTAGCCCCCGACCTGATCAAGTACATAGCCAAGTCCAAGCTCACCGCCTGATCGTCCAGGCGGAAGCTTGGACCAAAAGCTTTTGTCATTCTCCCAAAATCGACTGTCTTGGCTGTCTTCATACCCCTTTTCTTGCCGGGCCACCCCCCGGATCCGGCCGCTCCCTTCCTCAAAGGAGGTTTAGCCAATCACCGAAGATCGCCGAAAGGAGGCCTGGAATTTTTTTTTAATCATTTCTTCTTAATTAATAGCAAAATAGGCGAAAGATTGATGTAATAGTATTACCAATAGACCCTCAGGTGGTAACTTGAGACGAGTCACAATATATATAGTGATGCTGGTGCTGGCCCTGACCACGGGGGCGAGCTGCCACGAGACATATCTGCGACCGATATCCGGGTGGGCCAACCCCGGGGATGTGGTATACCTACCCCTGGGAAGCGGCCACGCCACCGCCAACACCGAGCTGCCTGAAGGGATAGTAAACGTCACCGTCATCGGTCCGTCGGGCGACATAGTCCTCGACGGAACGGGAGAGATCTCCGGATTCTGGGACATCTACAGGTTCGTCGCCGAGGAGGCTGGCCTTTACATCGTCGACGTCTACCACTCCGAAGGCTCCTGGACAAACATCATTACGAACCCTCCGAACGGAAGTTTCTGGGAGCACGCCTACGCCTATGATATCGACTTTGACGCCCTCAACAAGACCGGATGGGCTGACGACTGGTACGTAGCCCAGTCCTATCCGAAGAACTGCTACGCCAAGGCCTTCGTAGCGGTGGGCGACGACGACCTCTCCAAGGCCAACGAGGCCGTCGGCCAGGAGCTGGAGATCGCACCCCTCGACGACATCTCCACCGTCGGGAAGGGCGACTTCGCCTTCCAGGTCCTATTCCAGGGAGAGCCGATCTCCGGGATCGACGTCTGGGCGATGAAGGTCGGCGACGACACCCCGGTGGAGAGCATCACCGACAGGGAGGGGAAGTTCACCCTCAACCTCACCGACGAAGGCTCGCAGCTGACGGAGTGGATCGTCAGGGCCGACACCAAGATGGACCCGAGGATCGTGGAGGCGGTGGACCTTCCCAGGGGAACCCTCTCCCAG
The DNA here is from genome assembly GCF_029167205.1 of Candidatus Methanocrinis alkalitolerans. NCBI lineage: Archaea > Methanobacteriati > Methanobacteriota > Methanomicrobia > Methanotrichales > Methanotrichaceae > Methanocrinis > Candidatus Methanocrinis alkalitolerans. Next base: position 40,033 of record NZ_JARFPL010000005.1, on the reverse strand, counting down.
GAGAAGAGCATCGTAGGTCCGGTATACCGGGCGGCTCTCACCCTCAGATCCGACTATCGATCTCGAGGATACTGAAAAGCCCTTCTTTGGGGGGGATAACCCCCCCTCAAAAGGGACAGGCATCTCGTCACTGATATGCGGAGGCCGTGCCTGCTAATATTTTTTTTCTGATCATTCAGTGAGAGCATTTAAGTATCTAGTATTAATAAAGATCTACGGGTGTTTTAAATGAACAGACTATTGGCTATCTGCCTCCTCCTGGCCCTCACCATCGCCGGGGGGCAGGCCCACGATACCTGGCTGATGACCACCAGCGGATGGGCGAGCGAGGGGGATCTCGCCCTCATCCAGATGACCGAAGGCCACTCCTTCGTCCCCATGGCGCCGCCGCCAGGGGATATCTCCGTCAGGGTGACCGGGCCCGAAGGGTACATTGAGGAGTTAGATCTCGACGAGACGGCGGCGACCAACGGCCCCTACTACCGCGTCGACTTCGACGTCGCCCTCCCCGGCCTCTACGTCGCGACGGGAGAGCAGCATGAAGGTCCCCTGACCTTCGTGCGGACGAAATTCGGCACCCCGAACGAAGAGATTGACGGGTACGACGAGATAGACTGGGATGAAGTCGACGCCAGAGGTTGGGACTCCGACTGGTACATCGCCGAGGCCTACGACGACCTGGTGAAGTTCTCGAAGCTATTCCTGGTGGCGGAGAACGCCGACTTCGCCTCCGCCTCCACCCCCGTCGGCCAGAGGCTGGAGATAATTCCCCTGGACAACATAACCGCCCTGGGCACCGGCGACTTCAGGTTCCTGGTCCTCTTCGATGGAGAGCCGGCGGCGGGTCTGGACGTCAGGCTTGCGACGACCGGAAACCCAGCCGTGGAAGAAGGGGTCACCGACAAGGATGGAGTCGTCGTACTCGCCGTCCCCGAGCCGGGTCTCTGGATCGCAGCAACGGAGCATAAAGACGGCGAGATGGTGGTTCTGCCACAACACGGACCCGACGCCGACGAGGAGAGCTTTGTAGGAACCGGCTACTTCTCCGTCCTGACCCTCCGGCCAGACTATATAAAGCCCGAGGCGGACTGAAGGTCCACCTCATCTTTTCTTTTTGACGGGAGGAGAAGGAAGATCGAGACGAGAGGTCTCGGGGGAGGCGATCGAGATCAGATCCCTCATCCGAGGATCTTCTTCAGACCCTCGACTGCCTCCTCTTTTGTGATGGGCGTCTCATGGAAGTGGTGGTGGCCGCAGCAGCCCCTCAGGGAGTGGAATAGGTCCACCAGGATCGGGACCTCCAGACCTAGGCCGTCGAGGACCTCCCTCCTGTCGAGGATCTCTCTCGCAGGGCCGTACCCCACCACCCTCTTATCCAGGAGGAGGATCTCGTCGGCCATCAGCGTCACTATGTTTACGTCGTGGGTGGCGGTGATGATCGTAGTCCCCGAATCTTGTAGCGCTCTTATTAGAGAGACGACCGCCCTCTTGGACTTGGGGTCGAGGTTTGAGGTCGGCTCGTCCATCACCAGGACCTCCGGCCTCATGGAGAGGACCGTCGCGAGGGCGGCCCTCTTCTTCTGGCCGAAGCTGAGGCGGTGGGGAGACTTGCCCTCCAGATCTTCCAGCCCCACCGCCTCCAGGGCCCAGGAGACGTCTTTCTCCATCTCAGGCCCGCTGCGGCCGAGGTTCAGCGGGCCGAAGGCTACGTCCTCCCGCAGGTTCGGCATGAAGAGCTGGTCGTCGGGGTCCTGGAAGACCATCCCCACCCGGCTCCTGACCCAGGGGAGGTTATCTTCTTCGACCTTCCGGCCGAGGATCTTGACCGCCCCGTCCCCCCTCAGCAGGCCGTTCATTGTGAGGAGGAGAGTCGACTTTCCGGCTCCGTTGGGGCCGAGGAGGGCTACCGACCGCCCCCTCTCGACGGAGAAGCTGACCCCGTCCAGGGCTCTGGTCCCGTCGGGGTAGCTGTAGCTGAGATCCTGGATCTCGATGGCATATTTCGTCAGATGATCACCCCCTGGGTTGAAGCGAAATCGATGATCTGGAGCATAAGGGCCGCCCCCGTCACGGCGAAGCTCTTCGCCCAGTCCCCCCCCTTCATCTCAAACTTCACCGTCGACGGCAGGGTCCCTTCGTATCCCCGGGATACCATCGCCCTGTATATCCTCTCCGACCGCTCGTAGCTTCTTACAAAGAGCATCCCCAGGGCGGTCCCTATCACCCTGGCCGTCCGCAGGTCGGTCTTCTTCGCGAAGCTCTTGGAGGCGAGGGACTTCTCGATGGAGATCATCTCCTCCCTGAGGAGGAAGAGGTAACGGTACGTGAAGAGGAATATCTGGGCTGTGACCTCCGGCATCTTTAGTCCCCTCATCGCCTGGACGGTGATGTTGAAGGGGGAGGTGGCGAATAGAGGGTAGGCGAGGATGACGGCGGCCACCCCCCTCGTCAGAATGAGGGAGCCGAGGAATATGCCGTCGAGGCTGAGGTCCACCGTCGATATGACGACGGTCCTCTCCCCCCCGCCAGTGAAGGGGAGGATGAAGAAGATGGGAAGAAGAAAGATCACCGGCCACCTCACCCTCCTGGCGACCTCTCTTAGGGGGAGCCTCGAGGCAAGGAGGATCGCCACGGAGAGGGCGAGGCCGAGGAGGGCGACGCTGATGCTCTCCACCATGACGACGGAGAAGATCAGGATGAGGATCGATGCGATCTTAGCCCGGGGGTCCCAGCGGTGGATCGGAGAGTCGATCCCTGCGTGACCGTCTATGTCGAGGCCGCTCATGACCCAATCCCCTCGGCGATGGCCTTCGATCCCGTCCCCATCCTCCCTCCTATCTCCTCTTCTTCGATGCGTAGATCATGGATATCCCGGCTATCCCTAGGAGGTAGCCGAACCCTGCGGCGACCTTCATTGCCACCGGTACCTCCGGCTCGACGGAAACAACCCCATCCGCCCCTATCCTAGTCTCAGCCCGATGGCCGACGGAAGAGGTGACGAAGAGGAGGTCTTCGACCTTCCTCCCCTCAGGCCTGAAGGTGAAGATCCCCCGGGAGTCCGTCGACCCCTCGGCGACGAGGTCGCCCTCGTCGTAGGCCCTGACGGCGACGCCCCCCGCAGGGGTGCCGTCGTCGTAGAAGACGGATAAAGAGAGCTCTTCGATGCTGTAGCCCATCAGCATCCGGTGTCCGGCGGCGGTCCCGGCGAATACCAGGACCGCCAGTACCGCATATACCGCGACCTTCTTCATCTCTTCTTCACTCTCCACGCTATCAGAGCCAGGGGGAGGATGGCGAGGGTCAATAGCTTTCCGTCCGGGGATGAAGGCCTCTCGCTCGATATGCCGATGAACCCCTCTTCGGCGTGGCCGTGGCCAGAGATGGCATAACGCCACTGGCCGGTCCCCTTTCCGGGGAGGGTCATCATATAAATCCCCTGGGAGTCGGTCACCCCTGCCTCATAAAGGTCGTAGTCTTGCGTCGTCGCGTTCAGCCGGTATATCGCGATATCGGCGTTCCTCGCAGGCTCGCCGTCGTCGTAGATGGCGAAGATCTCAAGAGTCATCCGGTGGCCGACGAACATCCTGTGCGCCTCCGCCATCCCCGCTGTGAGGAGGAGAAGGAGGACCAAAATAAGAGCTCTTCTCAAAGTCAAGCACCTCCATGGCCAGAACCTCTGGCGCGGATCAGCATCTCCGGCTTGACGGACTGGAGGAAGCCTGCCGCCAGCCCTATCACCGCCGTCTCGATCAGCATTATCGGTACGTGGGCCGCGAGGACCAGGGCAGCGATCTCATTGAACGCCTCCCCGAGGATGAGCAGCTCCGCGGATAGGATCAGGGTTGCTCCAAGGACGGCAAACCCCCCGGCGACGGCTCCGAAGACCACCTCCCTCTTGGGCGAAGTGAGGCCGCGGCGCCCCTCGAAGATCTGCCAGGCGAGGAGGGCGGGGATCCCCATGTTGACGGCGTTGACCCCGATGACGCTGATCCCGCCGTGCTGGAAGAGGACCGCCTGGAGGGTGAGGGCGACGGCGACGCTGGCGAAGGCCCTCTTCCCCAGGAGGATCCCGGCAAGGCCGTTCATCACCAGGTGGACACTCGTCGGACCCACCGGGAAGTGGACGAGAGAGGCGACGAAGATCGCCGCCGTGATGAGGGATATCTTGGGGACCTCCTCCGCTTTGACGTCCCTCAAGGTCAGAAGGATCATCGCCCCGGCGAGGAGGAATCCCCCCGCCAGGATCGGCGGCGATAGGACGCCGTCGGATATGTGGACCAATCCATCACCTTCCTCCCTTCACCTGCCGCACCAGAAGGTGAGGTAGGCGGTGGGGGCGATCTGGTCGTAGTCTAGGCTGTCGCCATTCCGGTACCGGCCGCTCGGATCGTCGCTGGTGGCGGTCCAGGTCCCGGACTCGTCGATCGTCGCCTCGAAGGAGACGACCCAGAGGCCGGGCTTCGAGAGGGCGAACTCGATCGTCCCGTCGCCCGTGGTCCCTTCAACCTCGCTCTCATAGGCGTGGAGGACCGTCAAGAGGTCCTCGGGGGTCTTCACCACCATGGCGGTGAAGTCTCCCTCCACCATTTCACCGTTCCAGAGGGCGGCGGCCCTGAACTGGTCGCCCCGACCGATGCCGGTCATATCGACCTGCGGAACGATCTCAAGCCCCTCGCCGGTGGATATCTCGCAATCCCTGCCGGCCCCCACCGGCATTACCGCCCGTCCATACTTCGGCAGGAACGAAGACTCTCCGCTGAAGCCGATCCAGCCGGGGTCGAAGTAGGTGGGCTCCATCTCATAGTCCAGGAGGTAGCAGCCGGGGTCGCCGACCATTACCTTTCCCGCCAGGCCGCCGTCCCTCTCGGCGAGGCTCAGCCCTTCCGTCCCGTCGGGGCTGATCACCACGGCTTTCGCGAGCTGGGGCGCCGTCTCCCCTTCGACGTCGTGGCTGTATGTGATCCATATATTCACGTCCGAGTCCTCACTGACGTCCTCGGGAAATACCGCAAAGAGCATATGACCCGACGCCAGGGCGACGAGCCCGGCGACCGCCAATGCCGAGAGATAAAGCCGTCTCATATCTTATCGCCACCTCTTCTTCTACCGTTCTATCCTTTTGGTCCTCTCGATTATGGCGAGGATGATCGTTATGGGATTTAAGGCTGGTTATATGATTTAAGGCTTTTTTAAGCCGCATAAGATACCTATTTGCGGTTTTATAATCCGTATTTATTAAAAAATCTGGTTTCTTATGATGGCAGGTCGCCGGGAAGAAATATAGGCGGGGAGGGCTTAAGCCTTCACCCAGACCGACATGACGTTGGTGTACCTTACGACGTTGTAGTCCACCTCATCCCCGGCCTTGAACCTTCCAGCGCTGTGGTCGTAGGTGGCGGTCCACTTTCCGGGCTCGTTGATGTCGACGCTGGCCATAACCTGCCAGGGCCCCGCCTGGGTGAAGCTGACGGTGAACTGGCCGTCCTCCCCGGCGGGCCCGGTCTGAACGGCGTCTCCGCCGTGGGCGTCCCAGGTCCAGTAGTAGGCGGTGAAGGTGGCGTTGACGGGCTCGCCGTTCCAGAGGGCCTTGAAGGTGACGTCATCCTTGGCACCGATCTCGTAAGGGGCCTTCTCAGGGACGATCTCCAGGGGAACCCCCGCCTCCCAGCTCTCCATCCCCTCGTCACCGGCGTGGATCACCATGGTGGCGTAGCTGTAGCCGAGCCTCGGGTTGCTGGGCTGGGTTCCGCCCCATCCCGGATCGTAGACGGAAGGAGACCTCGCCACGGCGAAGACGTAGTCGCCGGAGCTGCTGAGGGCCACGTCACTATACCCATAGGGGACCCAGCCGTATCCCGGGACCCAGTCGCCCGTCTCCATCGCAAGGTCGATCCTCTCGCCCGCCGGGGTCAGGAGGTAGGCCGCATCCATCAGTGGGACGGAAAAGCCTGCAACGCTCCCGGCATGGCCGTAGAAGAAGTAGACGGTCTGAGAGTCTCCCACGTCGGCGATATCCTTCGATTCGACCCACAGGGCGTGGGCGCTGGCGTTCATCGTCATCCCTCCCAGGATCAGGAGGAGTAACAACGGAATTATGCTCTTCGTTTTAATCACCCCACCTGATAGTATCCCTAGTATGATAAATAGATTTTGGTATAACATTTAGTAACAATAATTTCGGATTTTCCTTTGGGAGACTCTATTCGACTCGCGATAAAATCAAACTGCACAGGTAGATCAGAACCCCAGAAGATCCAGATATCGTATTAAAAAAGGTGGAAAGGGGGAGGAGATCACCTCACCCAGAGGGTGAGGGAGGACCGGTGCCAGACCTTCTCGTAGGAGACGAGGTCCCCCTCCTTGTAGTAGGGGTTGCTGTAGGTGGCGGTCCACTCTCCCGCCTCGTCCGTCGTCGTCTCCACCTCGATCACCCAGGGGCCCGCCTTGTCGAAGACGACGGTGAAGCTCCCTCCATCGCCGGCGGTCCCCCTCTGGGCATCGGGGGAGGTGTGGGCGTCGACGGTCCAGTACCAGGCGGTGTAGTTGGCGGCGACGGACTCGCCGTTGGAGGTGGCGACGGCGTTGAAACTATCCCCCGACTTGACACCGTAAGGGGCGCTGTCGAACTCGATCTCCAGAGGGAAGCCTCCGTCCCAGGTCTTCTCGCCCCCTTCCCCGGCAGAGATGATCGCCTTTGCGTAATCCATGACCAGCATCGGATCGCTCTCTCCGCCGTGCCATCCCGTATCGTAGACCCCTGGCGCCCTCACCGAGGCGAGGACGTAGTCTCCGGGCCAGTAGAAGGCGGCCTTGCCGGAGAGGTAGCCGATCCTTCCGAAGCCTGGAATCCAGCCGCCCTCCTCCGCCGCGAGGTCGAGCCTCTCTCCGGCGGGGGAGACGAGATAGAAGGCTTCCATCAAGGGTACGTACATCCCCGCCGAACTTCCGGGGTGGCCAAAGAAGGAGTAGACATCCTTAACCGCGCCGACCTCCACCGCGTCCTCGGCCTCCACCCAGAGGCTGTGGGCAGCGGCGGGGGCCATCAGAAGGCTCAGGAGAGCCATGGCGATGACGATATTCCATTTCATCATATAACACCGCGGAATAAAGCATTATTTTTCATATAAATGTTTCTCTTTGTAACAAATAAAGCTATGAAATCTGGAATACGATGCACGAGCCCATGATGGACCGGCCGCCCCATGAAAGAGGGGCGATAGGGAAGTGTATTCTAGAAAACCGGTCCTCCTAGACCACAATGAAATTGTGGTCAAACGGATCAAACTCCCCAGGTCCGACCTCTCAGGTGAGTCGGCGGAGCGCTCGATACATTAAAGCATTTCCCGTACCATAGATATGCTGGTGTTGCCATGAGCCATCAAAAGAGTACCCCAGAAAATATGAGAATATCTGAAAGGACGCCAAAACGATTGGTCATGACTGCTTTGGCCGCAGCCCTCACCGCCATCGCCCTCCTCGCCCCTGCCGCATCAGCCCAGGAGGCGGGACCCGAGGACGACTCCGCCCGGGGGGACCTGTTCTGGAGCTTCGTTGTAGCAGTCAATGAGGTGAACGCGAAACTGGCCGAGATCGATGGTGCCCTCTGCAGCGCCAGCCTCGCCCTATCCGAGACGGGGATAGAAGGAGAGGAGGCGCGGGGAGTCCTCCAAGATCTGGCGGAGCTCGGTCCCTTTGTGATAGATGCTATAACCGTCGACATAGACGGCGTCATCTCAGAGGTGATGCCCGAGGAGTACCAGCACGTCCGGGGGGTCAGCATAAGTGACCAGGCCCATATCGAGCGGCTCCTCACCACCAGACGGCCCGTCGGCCTCGCCTACATCGAGAGCGTCGAGGGGGTTTATGCCATGGACTTCGCCTCGCCGATCTTCGATGAGGGGGGGAGGTTCGCGGGAGCTGTTACCGTCCTCGTCAATTCGACGGTCCTCTTCGGCGAGATCCTGGCGCCGTATCAGGCCGGCGGCTCCGCCAAGATCTGGGCGATGACCCCCGAAGGTACGGTCATCTACGATCCCGACGCCGACCAGATCGGAAAAAACACCTTCTATGACCCCCTATTTGCAGATCTCCAGGAGCTTTTGGCGGTGGGGAGGAGGGTCCAAAAGGAGAGGTCGGGGACCGGATATTACGAAATATTTGGGGAGACAAGAGAGGTCTTCTGGACGACGGCTGATTACCAGGGTGGAGAGATCAGGGTCCTTCTCAGCGTCGATCGGGGTGGTGTTTAAATAAGCCCCTCAGAAAAAAAGCGTATCAACGGGTGAAGACGGAAGCGACAGGAAGGATAATATGGCGGACGGCCCAGCTGCCTGCCTCTTCCCCACCTCGGGCCTTCCGCCTCCGGCCCGAAGCGGCCGCCACAGATCCCAGGCCTCGAATGGCCGCCCGCAAACGTTCCAGGGACGAGATCTTCAGATCGTCTCCAGCTTCTCTATGCCCACCTTCTTTACGTTCGGCTTCCAGATCTCTTTCGGCATCCAGTCGGGGGCGTTGGAGGGCTTTATCACCAGCTTCCTCTCGCCTTCGAAGATGTGAACCTTCTTCGTTCCCCTCTCCCTCAGCCTGATGTCGGTGTATCCCCGGTTTGCAGCCTTCAAAGCCGCCTGCCTGGGCTGTTTTCCCGTAAAAACGCCGATCTCGTTGCCGTCTTTGTCTCTCAACGCGAAGTTTCTTTTATTGGTCATATTTTTATACCTCTCATTATCCCTATGCAGAGAAGGATATGTCCCGTTGCATCTCTATATATCAAGAACACTTATATTAATCTTTTGTCTGATCGAATATTTTCTTTGAAGTACCCGGTGCGGAATATCCCGGATAGCCGGGCCCATGCCGCCCATATACACCTCGAAGCCCACCCCTTCAGGCGAAGTCGTCGAGCCCTGCGAATCGTCGCCATCCGGGGGAATGATATTTATCCGCCGGAACGGCTATCTTCCTCAATGTCTTGGGTTGTCTGGTTCACAGGCCTTCCAGGTTGCGGAAAGACCACCATTGCCCAGAGGGTGAAGGCGAGGCTAGAAGAGGAGGGCGTCGACGTGAAGGTCCTGGAGCTCGACGAGATCCGCCGGGTCATAACCCCAGAGCCCACCTATACCGACCAGGAGAGGGAGGTGGTATACGCCAGCCTCGCCTACATGGCGATGCTCCTCTCGGAGGCGGGGACGAACGTCATCGTCGACGCTACAGCCAACAAACGAAGATATCGGGACCTTGCTAGGAGGCTCATCCCCAACTTCGCCGAGGTTTACGTCAAGGCGTCCCTGGAAGCCTGCATCGAGCGGGAGCGGGGGCGGAAGGCAGCCTACTCCCCCAAGGGGATATACGCCAGGGCGGGGGAGAGGGGTGCGACGGTTCCGGGGGTAGACGTCGCCTACGAGGAGCCCGTCGACCCCGGGGTGGTGGTGGACGCCGAAAGGTTCGGTCCCGACCAGAACGCCGAAGCTGTGGCCGCCTGGATCCTCGACGCCTTCGGCGTGTCTTAGATCCAGAATTTTGCAGGAAAGGTTAATATCAGCACACTTCTTTAACCTCACAAGGAGGAATCTGATTGAAATTAGACGCCGGCTTCGTTGGATTTGACGGCACGGAGAACAAGAGAACCATTCTGGCCATCGACGCTGTGAAGAAGGCCGGAGGCATCGAGGGAGATATAAACCTCCTCTTGCGCCAGCCCCACGGCAGGGCTAAGAGCATCCTATCCAAGATGGTCAGGCTCTGCGACGCCAAGGCCTACGTCTCGGACGACGCCGATAAGGGCAGGTGGGAGGGTGCGGGCTTCACGATCCAGGGGGGTTATGAAGAGTTCTTCGAGGACTCCGACTTCATCATGGTCGGGACCCCGGGAGACCAGGAGACGCCCTACGTAGAGGCGGGGCTGGCCCACGGCTGTACCGTCTCCCTGATGGGAGGAGCCCACAGAAACAAGATCCAAAAAGCCCTGGTGGATAAGGGGGTCGAGATCACAGACGACCTCCGGGCAGACTTCGAGCGGGAGTTCTTCTTCGGCCTCGAGAACTACGAGCGATTTCTCAAGGAGAAGCCGAAGGTGATCCAGTGCACCAGCTGCAACACCACCGGGATCTGCAGGGCATCTCTCGCCGCCCGGCCCCTGGGGCTGAAGATGGTCTTCGGAAACATCGATCGAAGACACGGCGACCCCCACACCGTCGTCAGAGCCTCTCCATCCGCCGTCTCCATCGGCAAGGGCGTCGGCCACCAGGGAACCGATGCGGGAACCGTCTTCGAAGAGGTCTCCTACAGCATCAGGGCGTCGAAGATCCCTACGACGATGCCCCATACCAGCTTCCTGGAGTTCGTCTTCGAGGGGGACGTGGCGCCTGAGGAGCTGGTGGAGAGCCTCGCGGCGACTAGAGAAGTAGTGGTCATCCCCTACGATGACGAGGGCGGAAAGAAGCACGAGTGGACGAGCGAGATCATGGAGGCGTTCCTCTCAGGGTTTGAGCGGCCCATCTCCCCCGAGATCTTCGAGCTCCTCGTATCAGACGCCATAATCCCCGTCAAGCTCGGGGACTACACCATCCTCCAGACGGTCTTGATGGTCGAGCAGATGTCCATCGCAGTCCCAAACCACGTCGAGTCTTACCTCCTGAGCGGTGGCTACTCGGCTGAGAAGGTTCACAGCACCGTCGACGAGGCCCTCTCTTGCGTCCACGGCGTCTGGCCCGACAGCCTCTCCACTTGATGGTCCCATTTTTTATGTCCAACGGCGTGATCGAAGGCGACCTCTCCGGAAAGAAGGTCATCCTGGGAGGAGAGGCGACGGAGGAGCTCTACCACCAGGGGTCCTTCGGGAGGCCCGTGGAGGGGGGCCTAGAGCTCTCCCTGGTGGAGGCTGCCTACCTCCTGGACCGGGGGAGGATAAAAGTCAGCCTCGACGGGGCCGACCTCGACTTCCGATCCTTCTTCGAGGCGGCGACGTCCATCGAGACGGGGTTTGAGTTTCGGTACGTCGTCTACAAGGACCTCCGGGAGAGGGGATACTACGTCCAGCCTGGGGTCACCGACTTTCGGGTCTATCCCCGGGGCGGAAGGCCTGGGAAGACCCCCGCCGAGTTCTACGTCCAGGTGATCTCTGAGAGGCATCCGGTATCCCTAAAAGAGCTGGTGGAGCCGATGAAGGTCTCAAGACAGATGAGAAAGAGGCTGATGCTGGCGGTCGTCGATGAGGAGAGCGACATAACCTTCTACGAGGCGAGGGAGAGGGAGCTTCGAGGGGATATGAAAGTGGAGGCCCGGGGAGGGACCGCCACCCTCCTGGAGGATAGGGTGATGCTCTGGGACCCGGAGGCCTCCGAAGACCTCCATGAGGGGGGGTTCTACGGAAAGCCCGGTGGCGGAAGGCTCCAGCTCTCCCTGGTGGAGTCAGCGTACCTCCTGGAGAGGCAGGTCCTCGATATCGTCGACCGCTCTGGCGCCCACCTCTCACCAGAGGAGTTCGCAAGGAGGGCGAAGGAGATCGAGGAAGACTTCGAGATGAAGCGGCAGGTATACCGGGATCTCCGGGACCGAAACCTGGTGGTCAAGACCGGGTTCAAGTTCGGAAGCCACTTCCGGGTCTACAAAAGGGTGGAAGGTTCAAAGAAAGTCCCCCATTCAGAGTACCTCGTCCACGCCGTCCCCGACGACCACGTATTCCACCTCCCCGTCGTCTCCAGGGCCGTGAGGCTCGCCCATAGCGTGAGAAAGGTGATGATCTTCGCCCGGCAGGAAGAGGGCGAAGTGAGGTATCTGGAGATAAGCAGGCTCAAGCCCTGAAGGCCGAGAAGACCCATCGATCTTATGATCAGATCAGGTGTAGGAATCAGGCGGCTCTTTTCTTCCTTTCAGCCCCCCTCATCATCAGAACGGAAACCTCCATCATCATCGAAAGATGATCGAGATCTCCTCCGCGATGGAGACGGCCACCTGAAAGAGGGGATGCTAGACCTCGCCCTCCGGTCCTACCAGAGGGCAGCCGGGACGGGCGGCGGCGGTCCGGCGGAGAAGAGGGCGGCGATGATCTACGAGATGATGGGAAGGTACATGGAGGCGATCGCCTCCCTAGATCGAGCGGTGGCGATCGACCCCACCGATACGACGGCCTGGATGGGCCGGGGCTTCGTCTTCTGGCGGCTGGAGATGTGGCCAGAGGCCCTCGCCAGCTTCGAGCGGGCCATCGCCACAAGCCCCAAGGACGGATATCCCCGCTACTGCAGAGCGGTGACGGCAGAGGAGATGGCCAAAAAAAGGAGAAGATGCCGATGGAGAGGGTGATGGGCTGGCCTTTGTAGAGCTGACCCGCAATGAGCTAAAATTTTTCCGAAGGAGTCGGATGGACTCGGCGGGATTCGAACCCGCGGCCTCTACCTTGCGAAGGTAGCGATCTACCCCTGATCTACGAGCCCTCGATTAAAACGGCAAAGGAGAGGTTCAGAGAAGTCCTACCTCTTCCACCTCTACCGACTGGACGCCCTCCACCCCGGCGACGGCGGCCTCCAGCCCCTCAGTCCCGGTAACCCCCTCCGCCAGGATCACCGCCAACATCAGCGCCTTCAGGCCGAAGGCTATGGGCACTTCGGCGAAACCATGAAGCCTCGCCCCCTCCGGAAGGACCGCCACTACGGCATCCTTCAGCTTCTCCAAGTCGACCTCGGCGGACTCGGGCATAACCTTCAGCTTGGCAGCAACTTCCCCCATCTCATCACCTCAGGGGCCCAAAAACCCGCAGTTGGGACACGTATAGGGGTTGCTCTGCTTTCTGCATTTGTTGCACCTCATAATTATATCCCCGCAGTTGGGGCAAGGGAACCTGGCGCCGTCCGGCCCGATCATCGTCACTCCGCATGACATGCATCTCTCTGATTTTTCCGTCATGTTACTCTCTCTATCTGCCTTGATCGATCCCAGGGTATAAACTTTCCCTTACGTCAGGACCGGACCGACCAACACCCCTCCCTCTTATAAGGGTTCCGCCCCCACCGGTCTTCAGGTTCGCGACGAACCGGCCGGGGTCCCTCCCGTCGAGGACCAGGCAGCTACTCCCCGATCTCCTCAAAATCCGAAGAGCGCCCTGGTCGATGCAGCTCTCAATCCCCAAGAGCTCCTCTGCTGAGACCTCCACCGCGACCCCGCCGTCGAGGATGACGCCTTCGACGTCCGTCGCCTTGACCAGATCGACGGAGAGCCTCGAGGCGACGAGGGCGGCTACGGAGTCGGAGGTGTACTCCCAGCTATGCTCAAGCTCCCGGTCGTCTTCCATCAGGAGACGGCGCGGGAGGAGGATTCGGACCCCTGAAAAGGGAGGTTTTATATCTTCGGTGAGGGCAGCCCCCGTCCCGTCCGCCAGAAAGTGGGCGTAGACTTCCATCGACAATATCGCCATCCAGTGAGCAGTCTCCTCGGATAGATCGTATCGGTCGTATAAAGATCTCACCAGGTCCGCCATGGGACCGCCGCCGGGAACCATGAGGAAGCAGATCCCTTCCTCCGAGAGAGAGACGAGCCCCCTCACGATATCCCTGGAGACGTCGATCAGACTTCCCCCGATCTTGATCACGCAGAGGGTCATGCCGACTCCAGGGCTTACAAGGTATATCTGAAATGCGGAACGAACGTTGCGAAGGAGGACCGATTCAGAAGGAGGATCAAACATATGGTTTTGAAGAGAAAAGAGCGCAAAAGCCGATATTGGATGTAGGGTAAAGGAGGGAGACTAAGTCCATCGACTTTTGCCAATCTGACCTACGTCATTTGTCGAATATAAACCTTTCGGTGGGCCACTGCCTTTAAGTCTATATAAATCTTCTGCCTCCCATGAAGACGCCGTCGCTGGCAGCTGACGCCCTGATCCTCTTCGGCGAGGGGATCGTTCTGATAAGAAGGGAGAACCCGCCCTACCGGGGAAGTTACGCCCTCCCCGGAGGGTTCGTGGAGGTGGGGGAGACCGTCGAGGAAGCGGTCCGGCGGGAGGCGAAGGAGGAGACGGGGCTGGATATCACCCTCCTGAAGCTGGTGGGGGTCTACTCGAAGCCGGATCGAGACCCCCGGGGGCATGTAGTCTCGGTATGCTATCTCGCCTGGGGGTGGGGGGAGATCTCGGCGGGGTCGGACGCCTCTGCCGCGGAGGTCTTCGGCCCCGAGGTCCTGCCTCCTCTCGCCTTCGACCACGCATCGATGGTCAGAGACGGGCTGGAGAAGCTTTAAGATCTCCGCTGAGAGGAAGGTGCTCTTGAATGGCCGACGATATCAGGGAGATCATAGAGAAGTACGCCCTTCAGAACGCGGTGAAGTACAGGGCCGCGCCCCAGGCGGGAGCGGTGATGGGAAAGCTGATGGGGGAGCGACCCGACCTGCGGGGGAGGGCGAAGGAGGTATCGCCCATAGTCGCCTCGGTCCTCTCAGAGGTGGCGGGAGGGGGGCCGGAGGAGTGGGAGAAGCGGCTTATCGAGATCGCCCCAGAGCTTCTCGCGGAGCTTGGAAGCAAGAAAGAGCCGGATAAGGGGCTCGCCGCCCTCTCCGGGGCCGAAGGCGGCGTCGTCATGAGGTTTGCCCCAAACCCCAACGGTCCGCCGACGGTCGGATCTGCCCGGGGGATCATCATCAACTCCGAGTACGTCAGAAGGTACGGCGGAAGGTTCCTCCTCCGCTTCGACGACACCGACCCCGTCAACAAGAGGCCGATGCCGGAGGCTTACGGCTGGTATATCGAGGACTGCCGGTGGCTGGGGGCGGTCCCCGACGAGGTGATCATCGCCAGCGACCGTCTCCCCGAGTACTACGAGGTGGCGAAAGAGCTGATAGAGAGGGGCGGAGCCTACGTCTGCCGGTGCGATCAGGCCTCCTTCAAGGCCCTGAAGGACGGTGCAAAACCCTGTCCTCACAGGGACCAGAGCCCCGAGGAGAACATGGCCCTCTGGGGAGAGATGATGAGCGGCGGCCTGGGACCCGGCGACGCCGTCCTGAGGATAAAGACGGATATCCTCCACAAGGACCCGGCGTTGCGGGACTGGGCCGCCTTTCGGATCGTCACCGCCGACCACCCGAGGGTCGGCGATAGGTACCGGGTCTGGCCCCTCCTCGACTTCGAGTCCGCCGTCGAGGACCACCTCCTGGGGGTGACCCACATCCTCCGGGGTAAAGACCTGATGGACAGCGAGCGAAGGCAGAGGTACCTCTACGACCACATGGGCTGGAGTTACCCCAAGACGATCCATTGGGGGAGGATCAAGATCCACCAGTTCGGCTCCTTCAGCACCTCCGCCCTCCGGCGGGCCCTGGAGGCGGGGGAGTACTCCGGCTGGGACGACGCCCGGATGCCGACGGTCCGGGCCCTCCGGCGGAGGGGGATCCGCCCCGAGGCGCTCAGGAAGTTCATGGTGGAGCTGGGGGTGGGGGAGACGGATATCAGCATCAGCATGGACTCGATCTTTGCCGAGAACAGAAAGATCGTCGACCCCGATGCCAAGAGGCGTTTCTTCGTCAAGGACCCGGTGGAGATGGAGATCGATGGGAACGTGCCAGCGGTGGCGAACGCCCCCTTCCACCCGACCCTGGACCTGGGTCTTCGCGAGATACCCGCGGGGCCGAAGCTCCTCGTCTCCGCCGACGACCTCACCGACCTGAAGGCAGGAGCAAGCCTGCGGCTCAAAGACCTCTGCAACCTCGAGATCGTCGCCACCGACCCCCTCCGGGGACGGGTCATCGGGACCGACCCCCACCAGGCGAAGGAGATGAAGCTACGGATCATCCACTGGGCTCCCCCCGACGGCGTCCCCGTCCGGGTGATGCGCCCCGACGGCGTCGACTCCGGGATAGGTGAGGTCGGGATAAAAGAAGACCTCGATAGGGTCGTCCAGTTCGAGAGGTACGGCTTCGTCCGGATCGATTCGGTATCTGAGGATGAGGTTGTGGCGTACTTCGCCCACCGATAAGGGAGTCGATTAAGGTGTAGAGGCATTATGAACTCCAAAGATATCGCCCTCACGGGCCTCCTGATAGCCCTCGCCTGGTCGGTCCACTACCTGATGAGGTTCTCTGGATCGATCACCGGCGATCTCCAGTTCGGAATATCGATATCCTTCTACTGCCTCATCGTCCTTCTGATCCGGATGTCCCTCTCGCAGGCCTCCATTGTGGGCCTCGCCACCGGCCTCGCCCTCGCCACCGCCACTGCAGCCCCCTTCCCCCTCGCCAATGTCCCTGCCCACATGGCGGGGATCGTCTCCTGCAAGATCGCCGCAGATAGACTGAGGGGTGAGGACGGCTCTCTGCGGCCGGGGGCGGTCTCGGCCGCTGTCGTCATCGCGACGGCCTCAAGCTTCCTCGCCTTCGTCCTCGCCAGCTACTATGGTATCCTCTCGTTTCCAGAGCTGGCCCGGGGAGGCGCCGGGATAGTCGAGGCGATAGCCGACGGGAGGATCGGCCTCGTCGGATTCGTCGCCCCCTCCTTTATGAAGGTGGGGGTGCCGACGATCTTATCAAACGCCCTCCTGGCGCCGATCCTCTACGCAGGAGCCGCCGGGATCAGGTCGAGATGGCGGCCTTAGAAACGTCGACTGGTGGAAGGATGATGGTGGGATGGAGGAAGGTGAGGGAGGGATGAGGAAAGGTGAGGGAAGGATGGGGAAAGGTGAGGGAGGGATGATGGAAGGAAGGGCCGGGGTTTTGGAGGTGACCATCATCCCAGGGGAGAAGGAGTGCGAACTCTGCGGAGGAGGAGGGAAGATCCTGGTCAGAAGGGCGATCTGCACCGAAGCCCTGGAGGAGACGAAGATCTGCCCCGGGTGTGGCGGCGGTGGCCAGGGCCGCAGCCGCCCCTCATCCGGCGGATGGCGGCGGATCTTGAGCCTTCTGCGACTCCGATGATGGGGCAGTCTTCAGACTCGGGACCTTTTTTGCGCGCTTTATTTCATCTTCGCCGTCTCCGGGCGGCTTACCTCTGAAATGCCCGTCTATCCAGCCGGTACCCCCTTTAAAGATACCCCAGCCCCGAGGCCGCCGCCACCATGAACGCCACCAGGGCGGCCGTCATCCCCGCCTTCAGCATCTTCTGGGCCCTGGGAGCGTCCCCTTGGAGGATCCTCGCGAGGGCCACAAGAAATAGGAGGTCTGCGACGGTGACGGCGACGAGGTAGGCCCTCCCCAGGGGTGCGAGGTAGCTTAAGACGATCGCCGCGACGACGAAGAGGGCGGCGAGGAAGGACGACCTCCTCTCGCCGATGACTATCGGCAGGGTCCTGGCTCCACTGGCGCTGTCGCCGGCGACGTCCTCGATGTCCTTCTCGATCTCCCTTGCCAGGGTCGCCAGGGCCGCGAGGCTGAAGAGGAAGACGGTTATGCCGACGTTCCCTCCTGCCGCTCCGCCGAAGAGGAACGTCGATCCCGTCAGGTACCCGACGGCGAGGTTTCCGGCGAAGGGCGTCACCTTCAGGTTTCTGGCATAGAGGTAGAGGAGGATCGAGTTTGCGACGGCTATGGCGAAGGCGAGGGCGTTTATGAATAGAGCGAGGGCGGACCCGGTGGCGAAGAGGACGACCGACCAGCCCCTCGCCCAATCCGGGCTGATCCTCCCGCTGGGTATAGGCCGGCGGGGCCTGTTGATGGCGTCGATCTCCCGGTCGAAGTAGTCGTTGATGCCGTTTCCCGCCCCCGTCACCGCGAAGACCGCGAAGAAGACCAGGGCGAGGGTGAGGGGGTCGGGGCTGCTGCCGGCCACCAGGAGGCCGATCAGTGCGGCTATCCCGGCCAATAGACAGTTTCCGGGCCTCATAATCTCCAGATATACCTGCACCATTATCCTCCAAATCCTCCCGACGGATCTGACTTAGCTCTCATCTATGGATAAATTTATGCCCCCATCGTCGAGGGCTCAAAGGGCGGCACCGTTTGATCCGGGGCCAAAGGTCTTAAACTCTGAAGATATATAAGTCCCAATATGAATGGGTCTCGAAAATCAGGCGGATCGCAGAGCCGTGAGAGGTCAGAACGGCTGGCTTCAGGAGCCTCCAGGCCCCGGGGGATCTGATCCGATGGCCGTCACCTTCGATCCGGAGACGAGGCTGGACCACATGGCAGACTACCTCGGCAGGTTTCATCTCAACCTCACCTTCGAGGAGGGGAGGGTCCAGCTCCTCCGGCTCCGGCTGACCGGCTACAAGCTCGCCGCCGAGATCGGCGACGGGGCGGGGAGGAGGAGGGTCGACGATATGATCAAGAAGGGCTATCAGAGCCTCGGGGAGCACTGGGAGAGGGAGTCCCTCGACCCCTACGACGACCCCTGTCACGCCCAGTACGAGCTCCTGGCGGAGCTGCGGTCCTACGTCTACCGGGACCTCTCAGAGCCGTTCATGGCCTTCATAAGGTCGGAGTTCAAGAAGATCTTCGTCCCCACCCTGCGGCTACTGACGGAGCTTTGCAGATCTGCGAACAAGTACCCCTGGGACCAGGTGAAGGTCCAGCTCCAGGAGATCATGGCGGAGATCGATGTCGACGTCGAGTGGAAGGTCTGCGACGATTACATGGAAGGGTACCTCGCCAAGGTCTCTGGGATTTTGGAGATCCGAGATGAAAAGGCGACGGGTGCGGATTGACCGGGTTTGAGGATGCCGTTATCTCGCAGCATAAGAGACGGGATCGGCTGCTGAGGAGCATACGCCTCTCCACCCCCGTCGATCTTCTGAGGCCGCCTCTAAGCCGCCTCGTTGATCTTCCCATCAGCTGGCCATATCGATGAGAAGCTCCAGCCTCTCAGCCCCGGCGAGGGGGTCGGAGTTCTGGGAGGCGACCCAGTCGGCGAGCTTATCTATGGCACCACCGGACCTGATGAGATCCTTAGATATCGAGAAACCCTCCCGCAGGCCGTCGGCCTTCCCGGCGGTGCAGAGGACGGGCGCGGAGTTGATGCATACCGCCATCTCCCTGGGACCCCTCTCCATCCCGGAGAGGACCCTTAAGAGCTCCACCGCCTCCTCGACCCGATCTTCCCGGGGGAGGAGGAGGTTCTCGTCCACCGATCCTGCCCCGAAGTCTCTCGGAGATACCTCGAAGGTGGCGATCCTGCCGTCTTCCCCAACTTCGGCGACGAAGGTCTTCCCCGATGGAGATACCTCGTCCATACCGCGTTTGCCGTCGGCAGAGAGGCCGTGGACGACCATCGCCCTGGAGTAGCCTATCTTCTTCATCGCCTCGGCGATTGTAACGACCAGATCCTTTGAGTAGACCCCCCGCAGGCCCCTGCGGGGCATCGCCGGGTTCGCCAGGGACCCGGCTATGTTCAGGACCGTCCCGAACCTGATCTTAGCCAGGATCCGGCCCAGACCCAGGGGGTGGACTTTGGGGCTCATGCCGTTGAAGATTCCTATCCCCGCCCTCTCGATGCTCCCTACAACGATCCCGGGGTCCGCCTCCACCTCCACCCCAAAAACTTCCAGGATGTCGACGGTCCCGCACCGGGAGGTTATCGCCCTGGCCCCGTGCTTTGCCATGGGGACCCCTGCGGCGGCGGCGACGATCGACGCCGCGGTGGAGATGTTGAAGGTATCGACGGCGTCCATCCCCGTCCCGCAGTTCTCGAAGAGCTCTCCGGAGACCCTGGGAGACACCTTGAAGGTGTCAAGGTCGTAGATCGCATCCCACCCTCCTGCGATCTCGTCGGAGGTGGGACCCTTGGCGGTGATCGCCGCCAGAAACGCCCCCTGATGGGCGTCGGGCTGCTCATCAGAGATCACCTGGGTGAACATCTCCCTGGCCTCATCTCTCGAAAGGCTTTCTCCGGCTATCAGACGGTTCAACCGCGACCCAAAGAGCTTCGCTCCATCATCCAAATCCGATCACTCCATCCAAATCAGTCCGATCCGTATGATTACGACCGCCATCCGGACAGGATCGCTATCCAGAATCGGCCACCACCGCCTTCAGCCCCCGGCGCTCGCCGACGTGCTCCATCCCCCTCATGATCTCCCGCAGGGAGATCCTCTCGGTGATCAGACGGCGGACGTCGATGCGCCCCGGGATCAGCTCCAGAGCCTTCCGGTTCTGGGCGGGGGTGCATCCATAGGAGCCGACGATCATATGTTCCCGGTAGTGGAGCCGGTTCAAGTCCAGCCTCGCCGAGGCGAGGTTCGGGGGGAGCCCTGAGAAAAGAGATATCCTGCCTCGGGTGGCTAGGAGAGAAAATAATTCGGAGTCGACGAGAACGTCCCGGCTGGCGAGGATTATGACGTCGAAGCCCCTTCCTGCCGTCAGGTCCATCCCGAGATCGAAGAGATCCTCCCTATTGGGATCGACGACGAGATCCGCTGAGGATCGGGCGAGGCGCGCCCGGCGATCCAAGGGCTCCGCTACGGCTACCACCGACGCCCCCCTCAGGCGGGCCAGCATGGCATGAAGGAGCCCTGCAGGACCCGCCCCAAAGATCAGGACGGAATCTCCGACGCCAACCCCCGCCAGCTCCTGGGAGTTTATGCAGCAGGCGAGGGGCTCCGCCAGGGCCGCCTCCTCGAAATCTAAGTCATCGGGGATGGGGTTGACGGATCCGTTCTCCACAGACGCCCTTGGAACCGCGAGATACTCGGTGAACCCGCCGTCGAGGTTGAAGCCGATGATCCTGATCCGCTCGCATAGGTTTTCTGCCTTACTCCGGCAGGAGGGGCAGCTTCCGCAGTAGACCCCAGGGTAGATCTGGACCCTCTCGCCGACTCCTGGGCCCCGGCCGTCCCTCTCGGAGACGAACCCGGAGATCTCGTGGCCCAGGATCCGGGGATAGACGAGGTCTCTCTGGCCGCGTTCGTACATCTTGACGTCGGTGCTGCATATCGAGGAGGCCACCACCTTCAAGAGGAGACCTCCGGGAGGACATTTCGGATCCTCCACCTCCCGGAGGTTCATCCTTCCAGGCCCCTCCAGCACGGCGGCCATCATAAAAAAGTTACCTCAATAGTTATTATACAGCTCTCCATAATCCAAACCTCCATCAAGGGGAAATGTCTTCTTTCGACGGCTTACAGAGGTATATTCTTGTATTTAACAGTTTCTTATTATTAACAAAGATTGATCAGCGATAAAGCTGACTTTAGTTATATCAAATTCGTATTCTGATTTTGGAACCGTTTCGAGAAGATGAGTCAGCACCAGATGCAGGGGTTATGAAGCAAGAGAGGCGAGGCGACTGAGGTCGCTGAAGCCTTTAGACAGAGGGGCTATCGTATCTCCAGGGGATAGATCTCCCTTATCTCCCCCTCAATCATGGCCGGAAGGCCGATCTCCTCCAGCCCTTCGATGATCTTCCTCTTATCCGCCGACCGGAGGGACTTTCGGTCGAGGTAAGCTCCGACGGCCCCCGACTTCCTCCTCGCCTCCTCGAGGACCTCCGCGTCCAGCCCCCCGGCCTGGTAGTTGGAGAATAGGTGACCGAAGGCGATATTCGTTTCCATGAGGAGCTGATTCTGCCGCTTTAAGTAGTGCCCCCCGCCAAAGCCTATGAAGGGGGGAGAGTTCAGATCCGAAAGCTCCAAGATAGACCTGGCCACAGCCTCGCCAGCCGCGGGATCTCTCCACTCCTCCGGGCCGCTTCCGATCTCCGCGAAGAAGGAGGGGGTCGATAGGTCTGTAGGGCCGTGGTGGGTCGCCTCGACGGTCACCTCAAACCCCTCCATGGAGAGAGCGGCCAGGTTCAAGATGAAGGACTTCAGGGCCTTCGGAGCCGCAACCGCCAGCTCCCTGTCGCTGCCGCCCAGGACAGCTTCTCCGGGGTTACCCGAAAAGTGGCCGCAGAGCCGGGGGACGGCGTCCTTCGCCTGGTGTCTAGAGGCGAAGACGATCAGCTCCGGAGATAGGCCCATCCTCCCCAGCCTCTCCTCCAGCCCCCGGAGGGATATCAGCTTCTCCCCGAGGATGACTAGCCTGTGCTCTTTGAAGCTGGCAAACAGCCCCCCTTTGTCCTCCCAGGGGGCGAGGCTCATCAAACTCTCGGCGATGTTGAGGCTGGCGGGGTCGCATCTTGTGGCGACGACGACGATATCGCCGGTCATACGTCAGTCTCGACTTCGAGCATCGACTTGACCATGGGGGCAAAGTCGACCTTCCGGACCTTCAGCTCTCGGAGGGGCATTATGACGTACAGGGGCCTCTCCTCTATCAGACCCGCCTCGGCGAGAGCCCTCAGCTCCAGGTCCATCCTCTCCTTCATCTCTACGTAGCACTGGGATAAGAAGGACCCGAAGATCTCCCCCGGCTGGATGTAGCTGTAGACGGCAGCCCCGATCCTCCGGAAGGAAGAGTAGACCTTCATCATATCGTCGGAGGTTGCCTTCGGCCTGACGTTGATGTGGTAGAAGATCATCAGCTCGCAACCTATCTTCTTCCAGTTGACGTTCGCCTGCCGGGTCAACAGCCCGCTCTGGAAGAACTTGTTCCTCTTTCCGGATATGGTGGGCCTTGAAATCCCCGTCCTTCGCGAGAGCTCCAAGTCCGAGAGGGCGGGGTACTTGACGAAGGCGTGGAGAGCGAGCCTGTCCTTATCGGTTAGCTTGACCGAATCCTCGGGGATCTCCTCCTCCTTGGGAGGCTCCTCCAAAAGGTCGGTTCTGCCGAGATTGAAGGTGTTCTCCACCGCCAGGGCGGAGTCCCAGGAGATCCTTGTCAGGGAGAAGGGGTAATGGCAGCAGCGGATGTCCTCGACGAACCCCGCGTCCCTGTAGTCGTCCATGACGGGATCGAAGACCATCTTGAAGTCGGTGAAGCTCTTAGAGTAGACGATGGATACCGAATCGGTGTCGGTGGCGGAGTGAAATACGGAATGGGGATGGTCGACCCATTCCTGGAACCCAGCCTTCTTCCTCCTCACCTCCACCGGAGCTTTGGGGCTGTAGCTGGCGAAGATCGCGGTCATCATCTCCGCCCCCACCCCCACCCCTGAGGGGACGTTCAGGAGCTGGACCATCTCCCAATCCCTGAACTTTCTTTTGCTCTTGAATATGGTGGATCGATCGACGCCGATCTTCGAGGCGAGATCGATATCGCTGAGCCCCGGGTACCGGGCCAGGCCGTAAAGGACGAGCTTCTCTTTTGACGTAAGTTTAAGCGGCATCGGCGATCCATATACATTTTTTACTATTAATAGATTGCCTATTTTGCATTTTAGATTGATTGCCGCCGCATATAAGCGAGATCAAGATGACATTTTTAGCAGGGATCCGGGAAAGGATCGCCGATACAGGTCGAAGTTCAGCCCAGGCCCGTCACCCTCGTCCTCTCCAGAACTGAGAACGGGTGGTCGTGGCCAGGGACCACCAGATCCGCCACCTCCACGATCTTCTCCATGCTCATCATCGCCAGTTCTCGATCTACATGGAGGCGAGGAGGTACCCACTTCAGATAGTTTCTCATCAAGGGGAGGGCATCTCCGGCGATGACGATCCTACTCCCGGACTCGCAGACGACGGATATGGAATCCGGGGTGTGGCCAGGGGTCTCCATGATCCAGACGCCGGGAGCGACGAGATCCCCCTCCTTCAGGCCAACCTCCCCCCCATCCTCGGCCTCGACCTTTCCCGATAGGACCTGGGCCCTGGTGAATAGCCGGTTACTTCCACAGTGGTCGGAGTGGTCGTGGGTGTTGATTACCATGTCTATTTCTTCGGTGGAGAGGCCGTGGGCTGCCAGCGCCTCGGCGACCTGACCTGCCTCGTCCTCTCTCCCGGTGTCGACGACGATCTTTTTGGGGCCGGCGAGGATGAGGGTCACCGAGGAGCGGGCGTCGAGGACATTCCCATCCTCGTCCCTAACAAGGCAGCCGGCCTTCAGCAAGAAGGCCCTGGGCCTGGCTTCTGCATTCATCTTCGAAGGTGCTCATCATTTTAGGAGCGGCGATAGCTTCAAAAGGAGCCGGTCGACCTGCTCGACGGCGGTACCTATGTACTGGTGTGGATCGAGGAGCCGGTCGATCTCCTCGTTGGATAGGTGAACCGCCACAGTCTCCTCCCCGGCCAGGACCTCAGCTAGGGTTCGATCATCCTCGACGGCCCTCATGGAGGCGCTCCTCATGATCTCGTGGGCCTTCTGTCTTCCGACGCCCCTCTTCGCCAGCTCCACCATCACCGATTCCGCCATGTTAAGTCCCCGGAGAAGTTGGAGGTTTATTTCGACCTGCTCGAAGTTTATGGTGAGCCCCTCCAGGATCCGCGCCGTGAGGGCGAGGATGTGGTCGGTGAAGATGAAAGCCTCGGGGAAGAGGATCCTCTCGCAGCTGGAGTTGGTGAGGTCCCTCTCGTCCCAGAGGGGGATGTTGGCGAAGGCCGGCTCCATCTGGGCTCTGACGATCCGGGCGAGGCCGCATACCTGCTCGGACTTGATGGGGTTACGCTTGTGGGGCATGGTGCTCGAGCCCACCTGCCTCTTGCCGAAGACCTCGGAGACCTCGCCGATCTCGGACCTCTGGAGGGTCCTGATCTCGACGCAGATCTTCTCGAGGGTCGATGCGACGAGCCCCATCCAGCAGATCATCTCTGCGTGGCGGTCCCTCTGGACGACCTGGTTGGAGACGTCCACCTCGAAAAGGTCGAGGAGCTCCATCACCCTCGCCTGGACCTTCATCCCGTCGGCGCCGAAGGCCGCCTGGGTCCCGACGGCGCCGCTCATCTTCCCGACGGCGGCCCGGGGCTCCATCTGGGCAAGCCTCTCCAGGTGGCGGGCCATCTCCGAGGCCCAGACGGCGAACCGGAGGCCGTAGGTGGTGGGAACCCCGATCTGGCCGTGGGTCCTCCCGGCGCAGACGAGCCCCTTGTGCTCCTCGGCCCGGTCGAGGAGGACTCTCAAAACCCACCTCACCTTCTCCTCGAGAACGGAGAGGGAGGCCTTGATCTGCAGCCCCGTCGCCGTGTCCAAGATGTCGTTGGAGGTGGCGCCGAGGTGGACCCACTCGCCGGCCTCCTCGCAGGCCTCGGCGAGGGCGTGGACGACGGCCATCATGTCGTGGCCTATCTCGTCCTCGATCTCCTTCGCCCTCTCGGGGCGAGCCCGTTCGGCGGCCCGGGATATGTCGTCGGCGGCCCCCGCCGGGATCAGACCCAGCTCCTCTTCGGCCCGGGCGAGGGCGGCCTCCACGCGAAAGAGGCAGCGGAACCTGTAGTCTTCAGACCAGAGATCTTTCATCTCCGGGTTTCCGTAACGATACTCGATGGGATGAATCGCCATGATCAAAGCTCCAGAAGGGGATGAGAGAGGGTATAAAAGGAGGTTTTGGTCGCGGGCCTCCGATCGCGGGCCTTTCGGCCCCCCTCCCGCTGCCTGCGGGTCGAGGGCGCCCTGGGGTCGATCCTAAACTCCGGGGCAGTTAATAACCATGGTCCCACTGATAGCGAAAAAACAGCATACCTAGTTAATAAAATTATAACTATGCATCAGGCATAATTAAGCTTACTGGTGCTGTATTTGGCCTGCATGGTTATTAAACTTGCGGAGTTTAGGGTCGATTGGCCGGGAGACGCGCGGCGTGGGTTTGTGGATGGCGAAGATTATGCGCCCGAACCGCCAGACGGAGAGGATGGGCGGCGGGGACGCTGAAAAAGATAAGGCGGCCCTTTATTTCATAAGATCCCTAAATTCGTCCGCCGTCA
Source organism: Candidatus Methanocrinis alkalitolerans (assembly GCF_029167205.1). NCBI lineage: Archaea > Methanobacteriati > Methanobacteriota > Methanomicrobia > Methanotrichales > Methanotrichaceae > Methanocrinis > Candidatus Methanocrinis alkalitolerans. The sequence continues at coordinate 14,399 of NZ_JARFPL010000005.1, read as the reverse complement.
AGTCCGCATCTTTCAGGATGCTTTTTAGGATTTTTGGGTGGAGGATCTTTCCCGAGTGGTACGGAATGGTTATCCTCGTGCCTTCTTCGTTCTTGAAAATTTTATGGCTGCCGCTCTGCCTCGCCAGGAAGAAGCCTGCCCTTTCTAAGGCTCTGATGGCGTCATCGGCGGAGACTCGTGGAAGTTTATCCGTCATACGGCCACTTCAAGAGATGTCAGGCTGACGAATTCGACCTCTGGAAGCTCTTCACCAGCCTCAAGGATATCCTTCACGTGCAGTGATATCGCGTCCTCTATATTTTCCAGGGCCTCTTCATAAGTATCTCCCTGGGTGTAGCAGCCCTGAAGTTCGGGACAGAAGGCAAAGTACCCGTCCTTGTCCTTCTCGATCACCACGGAAAAGCGATAATTCTTCATGCCTTCACCATTTGTGTTCATTAGATTCTGGTCTAATACCTTAAGAGGATTTCGAAAAACCCAGATGGTGGTGGAGGCAACGATCCCGGCCTTTCGGCCTCCCTCCCGCCGCCCACGGTCGAGGGTGCCCTGGGCTCGATCGGCCGGGTGACGAGCGCGGCGTGGGTTTCGGGGACGGTGGAGATGATGCGCCCGACCGGCGCCGCACGGGGATGAGGGTTCACGTACCCGAGCCGAGGGAGGTCGCCGACGACGAGGTCGATCCCGGCGCGGCCCGAAAGGCCAGAGGGCTCAATGCGCCCGGCGATCACAAGGAGATCGCAGCCTGGCGTTCGGCCGAGTCGAGCCCAATAGACCAGCGCCGAGGGCGGCGCCCGCCCTCGGCGGGCGCAAGCCGCCCAACAGACGACCTCAAGCTGCCTTTTGCAGTTTTGGGTCGCGTACTCGCTTTACTGAAAATCGCCACTCGAATCGAATTCAAGGGACTTATTTTCCGCCAAACAGCCATTACGTCACCCGTTAGCGCTATTCAGTAATCTGGGTACGCGACCCAGTTTTGCAGAGAAGATTTATATTCTGAAAAGCGAAAATAACCTTTGATGAAGCGCCTTCACGACTATACGATCGTCCTTCGTCCGGACGATAACGGCACCTTTGTAGCCTACGTGCCCGCCATCCCGGGGTGCCACGCCTGGGGGCGAACTCCCGAAGAGGCGCAGGCCGAGATCGTCAACGTATTCGAGATGATCAAAGAAGAATACAGAGAAGAAGGAAGGCGATTGCCCCAGGACGTCGACCTGGAGACCGTCGGTGCCTGCCAAAGCTAAGGACCTGGAACGGGCAGCCGCAAAGCTTGGATTTCAAAAGATCCGACAGAAAGGCAGCCACGCCCGTTGGAAGCATCCTGATGGACGGGCGACGACCATTCCCATCCACGGCAACAGCGAAATTGGCGGATGGCTATTTTATGAGATCCTCAAGCAGCTGGGCATCTCTGAAGAGGATTTCTGGAAGCTCGCGCGGGGCGACGGCGGCAGAAGATAGAACGATCTGCTATCACCACTCTTCTAGCAAGGCGACAAAATCGAGCCAGAAAGTCCGCGATTACCATAGAGACTTTGAGAATTGGCCTGGCCCACCAGCATCATCATCGGCCCGAAGATAGCCCTCCTCCTACAGTTCCAGCTCACCCTTCCGAAACTCGCATTCTCCCTCCACCCTCACCCTCTCCGGCAGCGTCGAGACCCGCGCCCTCAGGATAAGGTCCGCCAGCACCTCCGCGCATCACCCTCGCGATCCCCACGATGGAGGTGGTGAGCAGGGGGTTCCCGTACACCACCCGGGGGAGGTCGCCAACGACGAGGTCGATCCCGGCGCGGTCAGAAAGGCCCAGGGGGCGAAATGCGCCCAGTGAGCACCGCGAGATGGCGCCGTGATTTCGGCCGAGGCGAGCCCAGCAGACCGACGCCTGGGGCGGCGCCGCCATCTCCAGGCGCTAAAGCCCCGGCTATTGGCACCAGCCATCCTTTTGCAGAGAAGATTTATATTCTGAAAACACCTGTCGGATGGTATCGGTCACTATAACTGCTGATATATCCATCGACTCTTCTGCATTAGATTCAGCAGGAGTATCGCTAGACTGATAGCCAATCCTCTCTGCTGATCTCCCCCTGCCTCAGGATCTTCTTTAATAGATCAACGCTGATGTCGCCTCTATGCGGATTTGGAACCATTAACCTGGTAGATCCCTTCAGCATGATGGGATGGGGACCTCTCCCTGAATAGGGACCCTCAAATCCCAGGGCGTGCAACCGCCTGATCAACTCATTCCATGAGACTGGAGAAAGCCGAGACATGGTCCTAAGCTTCTACCGGCGCCTCTGGCACTTCGATCTTGTGCCCTTCGATGGCTGGTATAGGAAGATCAAACCGCAGGCTGAAAGCTATCCAGTCCTCTATCGCAAGCCTCAAGTTCTCTCGGCACTCAACCTCAGATTTGCCGGCCGCCCATACGCCAACAAGCTCCGGGACCTCGCCGTAGTAGGGCTCCTCATCATCGATCATCTCGAAGATCGCCCTGGACAAAGCCGCCTGGATGTACTCGCAGAACATATCGAAGCATCATTTGATCGTCTTGAGATATAAATCAGCTCTCATTGGACAGCAAGTTCAGAGGACCAGATCGGCGGATCTACTCCACCATTGTACCCGGCACCCCCTTCCGAAACTCGCAACTCCCCTCCACCGTCACCCTCTCCGGCAAGCTTGCAAACCTCGCCCGCAAGATCAGATCCGCCAGCTCTTCTCGCATCACCTTGGATATTCCCACGATGGAGGTGGTGGGCCGGGGGTTGACGTCCACCACCCGGGGGAGGTCGCCGACGACGAGGTCGATCCCGGCGTAGCCTCGAAGATCGAGGGCCAAAGCCGCCATCCTCGCCACTTTCAGGATCTCCTCCTCCCGGTCCGAATGGTAGGGGACGATCCCGCCCTGGTACTCGAAACCCGCCTCGACACAGACAAGCTGCTTGTTGACCGTCAGGGGGAGGACCCGGTCGCCGGAGGCGACGAGGCTGACGCTGAGGGGCTCGCCCCGGTGGAACGTGGTCGCGATTCTGTCGCCCAGCTCTTCCGGGAGCTCGTCGACGAGCTCCATCCTCTCGGAGCCGCACCCGAACCGGGGCTTCAGGACGAAGGGGCCATCGCCGGGGTCGTCGGGATTCTCAGGGTCGACCGCCTCGACGACGGGAACGCCCGCACCCTCCAGCAAACGGGTGCAGGCGAGCTTGTCGGCCGATAAAAGAGCGGCCTTCGGGGAGGTGCCGAGGTTTGTGGTGCCGCTTTCCTCAAGGGTCTTCAGAAAGCCGGGGAGAATCTCGTCGGGGGCGATGACGAGGCCGGCATCGGTGTCCGTCCCGGCGAGGAGATCTTCGAATGCCCGATCGCTTCCGCCGCCAAGGCGGATCGCCCGTCCGGCGCCGATGACCGGCCCCGCCGTCGGGTAGACGACCTCGTGGCCGAGCCGCTCAAAGCTCTTCGTGAGGGTGGAGAGCATCGCCCTCCCCTCCACCTCGTAGGTCCCAGGCATGCCCGTGGCGACGGCGTACTCGGCGATCAGAACCTTCATGATCTCCTCGGATTCGGATCTCTGGTTTATCTCTAGTACTGCCTGGCGAGAAGGGCGCACTTCTCGGTCTTCGCGCCGCAGATGACGCAGCTTCCCTGGTAGGTCTCTTCAGAGCGCCAAGGCTCACCGAGGACGGCCGCGCCGACCTCGTCCTCGATCGCATGGCCGCAATCCTCCAAGCCGCACCATCCTACCCGGGCGACGCCAGCCTGCGTCTGCTCTTTCGCCTCCTCTACCGTCTCGCAGTCCTTCACCCTGCTCTCCTGGAAGGCCTGGGCCCGGGCGAGCATCACCTCGTGGAGGTCGGCGGCTTCGTTCAGGATCGTCGTCTGGAGATCGTCCAGGGAGACGGTCAGCTTTTTGCCGTCCCGCCGTGCCAGGACCGCAACCCCGTTCTTGATGTCCCTGGGACCGATCTCGATCCTGATGGGGACCCCCTTCATCTCCCACCTGTAGAACTTGGCGCCGGGCCGCTCGTCGCCCTCGTCGATCTCGACCCTGATGCCGGCTGCCGCGAGCTTGGCTTTTATATCCCGGCAGACCTCTAGCGTCGCCTCCTTCTCCTTGAAGAGGATGGGGACGATGACCACCTGGACCGGGGCGACCGACCAGGGGAGGACGAGCCCCTTATCGTCGCCGTGGACCGATATTAGCGCAGCGATGCACCTCTCGGAGACGCCGTAGCAGGTCTGGTTAACAAACTCTTGCTCTCCGGCCTCGTTCTCGAAGGTGATGTCGTAGGTGGTGGCGAAGTTCGTTCCCAGGAGGTGGGCGGTCCCGATCTGAAGCGTCCTTCCGTCGGGCATCACCGTGTCCAAGGCGATAGAGTAGTCCGAGCCGGGGAACTTGTCCCAGGAGGGCCTCTTGGCGAAGAGGAAGGGGATGGCGAGGCGGCGGTAGAACTCGGCGTAGATGGTGAGGGCCGCCTCCACCTGCTCGGCCGCCTCCTCCCAGGATGCGTGGACGGTGTGGGCCTCCTTGAAAGAGGTGATCTCCCGCAGCCTTATGAGGGGGCGGGTGTGCTTCGTCTCATACCGGAAGGTGTTGACGATCTGGTAGATCTTGAGGGGAAGGTCGGCGTGGCTCCTCACCCAGAGCTTGAAGATGGGGTAGATCGCCGTCTCGCTCGTCGGCCTGAGGGCGAGCTTGATGTCGAGGGGGCTCGTCCCGCCGTGGGTCACCCAGTAGACCTCGTCCTCGAAGCCCTTGATGTGTTCTGCCTCCTTCATGAACTCCGTCTCGGGGATCAGTAGGGGAAACTGGGTCTCCTGGTGGTCGGGGTCCAGGAGGACCCTCATCAGGTCGTAGACGTTCCTTTTCAGGGCGAAGCCCGAGGGGTACCAGACGCACATCCCCTTGACGGGGTACCGCACGTCTATGATCTGCCCCGCCTTCAATAGCTCGTGATACCATTCGCTGAAATTCTCTTTGCTGGGTAGCTTGGACTCGGTCATTCCATCACCGATAAAGGTTGAAGATCCGCTGCTGGCTGGATGAAAGGTTGGACGAGGACAGGGGTTATGAAGGTCTCGATCGCCGCCGCGATGAAGAGGAGGAGAACGACCCACCTGAGGAGGCGCAACGCAGCCCTCAATTCCCCCTCAAGGTCGCCGTCCCTGCCGAGCAAGGTCAGAATCATCAGGTGGCCGAGCCGGAAGCCCACAGCTATGCAGACGAGGACGGTGGGCAGCTCTATGATGCCGTGGGGGAGGATCGCGACGATAACAAAGGCCGCCCCGCCAGCCAGGACCGCCTGATGGACTACGAGCCCCACCACCAGGCCGTTGACGACGACGACGATGAAAGGAACGATCCCAAAGCCGACCCCCAGGAGGAGGGCCATCGAGGATGCCAAGAGGTTATTTGCAAATATCGCCACCATCATCTTTGCGGGGCTCAGCTCCAGGATCCAACGGAGCTTCTCCGCGACGTCTCCGACGTAGGCCGACGCCAGATCAGGCTGGAAGATCGATATTACGAACCCGAGGATCGCCGCGGCCAAGAATAGGAAGACTGAGAGGAGTATGTAGGGGCGGATGGACCTGATGTACGTGACGTCTTCTTTCCAGTTCAAGGGAGACCACCTCCTCCCTCACCCTCCGACATCGTATAAGATTCTGGCGATTTTTCCGGAAGGACCACCTGATGGAAAAGGGTGTCTAGATCTGAGCCGCTCAGCCAGTCCAGGCGCCAGAAAGGTAGCTGGCGCCGAAGATGACGAGGAAGGCTCCACAGAGACCGAGGGTCCTCCTGTAGTTCTCCTCGGATAGGAGGGTCCTTCCCCGGTCCAGGCTCGTCGAGACGAAGGTGTACCAGCCGAAGTCAGCGCCCCAGTGGCCTATCATGAAGATCATGGCGAGGATGAGCCCCTCCCGGAGCTCCGCCAGGACCAGGGCGGAGCCGATGGACAGCCACCATATCCAGAAGTAAGGGTTGGCTACGCTGGTGAGTGCTCCTGCAATGTAGGGGTTTGAGGTCGCGTCCTTTGAGGAGGTCTTCATGGTGGCGGTTCTGCTCCCCTTCAAAGTCAGAAGGCCAAAGAGGATCAGGGCCGTCCCGCCGACGGCAGCTACGATGGCGGTATGCTCTTCTGCCAGCGCCGCGAGCCCCACCACAATGAGGAGGAAGACCACCACCTCGGCGAGGGCGTGGCCCGCCGCCACCTTCGGCCCCACCGTCCACCCCCGCTGGAGGGACGAATTTATGGTGGCGACGAGGGTAGGCCCTGGAGCCAGAGCGCCGGTGAGGCCGATGGTGAACGCCAAGATGAGGGTCTCGATAGCCCCAAGCATATCAATCTCCCAATGATCGTATCGTATCTGAACCTTTCCATCCGGGTGGGGATGGATAGAAAAAAAGACGTCCGGGTTTTTCGTCGAGATGAACCCCATGGACCGGTCGGGATTTGAACCCGAGGCCTCTACCATGCCAAGGTAGCGATCTACCCCTGATCTACCGGCCCTCTGGGCGGGGCATACGCAGACCTATTTCATAAAGATATCGGTCTTCCTCCTCCGACGCTAAGGGCGCGAATCGGGGCCGGAGGTTCACTTCTTCAGGGTGGACTGAACCGTCTCCACCGCCGATACGACGTTCCTACCCCAGCGGATCCCGTTGAGGACGTCTTTGACCGTCATCTTCTCCACCTTCGGGTAGTAGAGGAGCTTATCGTAATCCTTCGTTACGGTGTAGTTGTAATGGCCGTAGGCGACGGTCACCCCGTATGTGAGGAGCTTTTGGGCCCTCCGGGACGAGGTGTAGACAGCCTGTTTCGGGTCGTAGACGGCGTCCGCCCCGATCTTGAAGAGCTTCACCGAGAGGTCGTAGTCGTCCAGGAGGGATATGTCCCTGTGCCCTCCCGTCCGCCGGTACGTCTCCCTCCTCATGGCCATATTGGAGCCGATCATGTAGCAGAAATTGAAGGCTTTGAGAAGCTTGTAGGAGCTTCGGACCGCCGTCAGAATCTCGGTTCTGAGGTCTTTATCCTGGAATATCACAGGACCGGTGCTGGCATCGTGCCTCTCCAGGTTTCGACTTATGACCTCAAGCCATCCCCGTGGAAAATCGGTGTCTGCGTCGGTGAAGGCGAGGATGCCGCCGGATGCCGCCTCCGCACCGTCCCTCCTGGCACCTCCTATGCCTGGGTGGATCTGGACGATAACCTTGTCAGCGTACTCCTCCGCGATCTCTATGGTTCCGTCATCTGAACCCCCATCGACTACCACGATCTCGTAGTTCTCTCTTCCCAGGGATTGGCTCAGAAGGGACCTCAGGGTCGCCTCTATCTGCTCCCCCTCGTTCAGCGCAGGGACGATGACTGATATCATTCAACATACCTCTGACCGAATAGGCCGGATAGGCCACGAGATAAAGTGCCGACGCCGCTGTCACAGCCAACGAAAGCTGATAGATCCGGGCGGCGGCGAAGGCGAATACCAGGGACAGGGCGGCGAGCCCCCCCAGCATCAAGAGGCCGTTCATCACCCCGATCCTCGTCACTGTGGTGGTCGTCGACCCCAGGTCCTCCGCATAATCCACTATCTGATGGGCTATCAGGGCTTCGCAGCCGACTATAAAGAAGAGGAGAGATATCAATATTATCCCTCTGGTGATGTCGCCTCCAGAGAGGAGATATCCAGAGAGGAAGGGGAGCGCTCCGAACATCAGGCCGTGGCTGACCCCATCCCACAGGTACCGTTCCTTCAGCCTTATGCGCCTCTCTGAATAGGCGGTCAATACCAAGAGGTTGATGACGACGAACGCCGCGCCCAATCTGTCCAGGCGGATGGAGAGGATCAAGGGGGTCAAGATGAGGGCGATCATGAGCAGCAGAACACCCCTCTCGCTGACCTTTCCCGCAGCCAGGGGGTTTGTTCCGGACTCCATCTTCCGGCGGTGTAGCCTGTCGATATCGGCATCGAAGTAGTTGTTGACGACGAAGGCATAGCTTATGATGCAGGTATAAGCGACCAAGACCAGCATGATCTCATATCGCCCGCCTTCGGCCAAATAGGCCCCAGCCAGCGGAAATAGCGGATAGAACTTGATCCAGTCTCTGATGCGAAGCATCCTCAGGTAATCGATCATCCTTTCTCTCTCCCCGGTTGAGGTAACGGCATTCCTGTCAACCCTTATCTACCTTTTCGGCTCCGGCCACGTCGGCAGGATGGGCGCTTTCACCTTTATTGGGGTCGGTCCAGACGAACCGCATCGTAATGATCTGATCTTCACGGACCGCTCGGCTAAAATAGCTTAGAGACCATGAGATACTGCTATCATGAGATCGTCGTATATTCTTCTCGCCTTTTCTCTGATCTTCACCGCCGCCGCCCAAGAAGACGGCGAGGGCGAGGACTATCTGGGAGTCATCGAACCTTCTGGATTCATCGAACCTTCTGGATTCATCGCCGGAGCCAACTATTCCGAGTACGGTTCGGCCTTCGAAGAGCTCATGGCCGGCCCCCCTGAGCAGAACCTCTCGTCCTATCCAGACTACCTGGTGGAGTTTCTGGAGGAGGAAAGGGAGCTGCCTTCTGCAAATTACAGCCTCTACTCCCCCGCCTTCGAGGAGTTCATGAACCTGAGCAACAGGAGCAGCCTGAACCTCTCGTCCTACCCGGAGTATCTGGTCCAGTATTTGAACCGCAGTCCTGACGCCCTGAGAGCAGATTACGCTCTGCGCCCTCCGACCTTCGAGGAGTTCATGAACCTGAGCAACAGGAGCAGCCTGGACCCCTCTTCCTACCCGAGATATCTCAGATGGTTCTTGGGCCGATAGCGGGATGGAACGGCTGCGAGCCAAAGGTGGGCACTGACCCGGCGAAAGATGAGGATTTCGCCTCCATTTGGCGAGATCGTCGTCCTTCTTCCTTCAGGCGTTTGGTCTCTGGGTAGATCGGGTCTGCCCGAGGGCTTAACTTCAGAGATCAGATCCGGCAAAGATCCTCTTCTGCCCCGGCCATCTAGCGCTCCAGAAGGCTTTTTGGGATGCACCCCTTGACAAGCTGCCTCTTAACGCTGCAGTTAGGGAAGGTTTGCCGAGGCTCAATCGCCGGCCTCTGCCCGCGACGTCTGGCACTCCCCGAACCTTTGAATCAGCCGCGTCGAGGATTCAGCTGAGGTTTGCCGAGTTTTCTCAGAAATGTTTATATATTAGATCTCATAAGGGATTTATTAGACGGTGCGCACAGGAGACGACCGCGATCGTCCTGAGATTACAGTATGAGGTGAACGAGATATGCCTGGTGGAGATGGAACCGGCCCTGCTGGATTCGGACCTAGAAGCGGCAGAGGAATGGGATACTGTTCGGGGTTTAATGCCCCTGGATACTTCAATGGGGGCTATTGCAGGCCTTTTGGCGGAGGTGGCGGGCGAGGCCGGGGAGGAGGAAGAGGAAGATGCCTTCGCTTCTGGCCCTCCTGGACAGGTGCCAGCTTTGGGCCCTATCAGAGAGCTGCTCCTTCCGCGGAGGTGGAGATGGCAGATCTGGAGGGGATGGCCGAGGGCCTCGAAGCTCAGCTGAAGAGCATAAAGGCCAGGATGGATGAGTTGAAGTCCGAGAAGTGACCCCTCCTGGCAACCCTCCTTTTTCCTTTTCAAAATTCTTTTGCTCAGTTATTCCGCTTCTGATTATTTTATTTGTGATTCGACTTGGTACCGCGACGTTTCTGGTTCGAGATCGATCATGCTCCATATCATCCCCATCTCCAGATACTTCTCGGCTGCCTTCGCCAGCTCATCGTACCCATCTCCCGCCAAAGCCGACCTCCGGGGCAGGTTCTTTCTACTGTATAGGTGATCCAGGAAGGCGTCCCTGAAGTTTCTGTTCTCGAAGATCCCGTGGAGGTAGGTTCCCATTACGAGCCCATCACCGCCTACGCCGCCGTCGTCCCCGAAGGCCGGAGGGTCCAGACTGGTGGTGACGCCCATATGGATCTCGTAACCAGAGACCATCTCTCCCTTTATCGGGCCCAGGATCGGGCCGTCCCCGGTCACCGTCTTCTCCGTCTGGACGGTCCTCTTCTCGTACCGGTCGAAGCGGGTCTTTGCATTCAGGAGACCGAGACCGGGGACGACAGAGTCTCCGTCCTCGATCCCCCGATCGACGATCTCCCGCCCCAGGATCTGGTAGCCGCCGCAGATCCCCAGGATCGGAACGCCCTCGTCCCGGAGGGCGAGGATCTCACGGTCGGCCCCCTTGCGTCTCAGCTCCAGAAGGTCTGCGACGGTGTTCTTCGTCCCGGGGATGATTACGGCGTCGGGCCTTCCCAGGGGCTGGCCCGGGGTGACGTACCGGAGGTTCGCCTCCCTCTCCAGGGGTTCAAAGTCGGTGAAGTTCGATATCCTCGAAAGCCTTATGACTGCTATATCGACGGACTCAGACCCGCCAGCGTCCTCCCGGTTGGCCCCCGCCCTTCCGCCGCCCTTCTTGTCCCCCAGGGAGACGGAGTCCTCGGATGGCAGGTCGAGGTCGAGGTAGGGCATCACCCCCAGGACGGGAACGCCCGTCAGATCCTCCAGCATCGCCAGGCCCGGCTCCAGGATGGCAGGATCGCCCCGGAACTTGTTGATGACCAGGCCCGAGACGAGGGGCCTGATATCCGCAGGCAAAAGCGCCACCGTCCCGTAGAGGCTCGCGAAGACCCCGCCCCTCTCGATATCCCCCACCAGGATGATGGGGGCGGCGAGCTTTCTTGCGACGTAGATGTTGGCGATGTCCCGGTCGTAGAGGTTGATCTCGGCCCCTCCGCCAGCCCCCTCGACGACGATGTAGTCGTACTCCCCCGACAGCTCCTCGATCGCCCGGTCGACGACGGACTTCATCCCCTCGATCCCCCGGTAGTACTCCTCGGCGGACATGTCGGCTAAGGGCTTTCCAAAGACGATCACCTGGCTCGTCCGGTCCCCCTTCGGCTTCAGGAGGATAGGGTTCATCACTTCCTTCGGCTCGACCCCCGCCGCCCAGGCCTGGACCGCCTGGGCGATCCCCATCTCCTTGCCATCGGAGGTGACCCAGGAGTTGAGGGACATGTTCTGGGACTTGAAGGGGGCTACTTTGAGGCCCCGGTTTCGAAGGATCCTGCAGAGGGCGGCGACGACGGTGCTCTTTCCGGAGTGGGAGGTGGTGCCCAGGACCACGATGAATCTAGTCATGTCGTTTCGGGGAGGGGCGGGCAAGTTTATTTGTCTTTTGGAAGGAGGGGTTGGATGGATGGAAAATTTTGTATGTATTGTTTCACTTCGACATATATAATAACTAAAAGATTATTGAAATTAAACCGTATATATCAAAAAATATTTCGTAATATCCTAGCAAACCTGTCCCAGAAAAGAGATTATTAATAGGTTCTAATAGGCTCCTCAGATACGAATAGTCTTAGAATAGTATTTGAGCACGAAGCCCGATCGCATGAATTTCGGCTGAGAAATATAAAAATTATTTTGTAAATTACTATATAATCTAATACTTGAAGAGATAATTTAAAATATGATAAAAGACGATATACACCTCATGGTCGAAATACCTGACGAAATCAACATTATGCGGCCGCTCAATCCTCCTATTGGAGTCGCTGCTATTCCGCCAATGCCCGATGGTATCCGGAAAACAGGATCGGGCATCAACGAGCTGGATACAGATCCGGGCAGGATGAAAGTGTATGATGTCGACGACGTGATGGACTATCTGGAGACCCTCAAGTATGGAACCTATATAAAAATATACCACGACTGTGAAGATAGAGCCTTCTGGGGGATGGCCCACGCCCGTCATAGATTCCCCGGCTTGCCCATAGGCGTTGCAAGTGGCGAAGCCGTCGAGGGACCCATCGCTGACCTTCCAGACAAACGCCATGCTGTGATCGTTCTGTGGTATCAAGGTGAAAGAGAGATCGAGCCCGTATTCTGGGATCCGCTGCCTGAGCATCAGGGGACCGTCGAATTCAGAAATGTCAGGTCGATCATTGCATTTCCCATCGGACGCGGCCCCTATACCCCCAGGCCTCTTGGCGGCTTTACACCATTGAACAACCAAGCTCTGATATTTGACGAGAGGAGAATTATATATCGTAAGAGTGACGTATTGAGCTATCTCAATAATGAGATGTATGAGAGCGGAGATCATAGATGTGCCGAGGACCATACAACTCCGTATACGTTATCTCTGCGAAGGATGTGGCGACATTACGACGCCGCCCTATGGGCGTTTGTTCATGTCAGGCGAGCTTTTGTAGGCGGTCCCATCGGTGTGGCGATCAGAGATCCTACTCCGGGTGAAGCGTCAGACACCTCCATAATCCTCTGGCATAAGAAGGACGAATCCAAAGAAGGGAACGATCTCGGATACGCCTACTGGGATCCCATCAGGAAGGAGGAGATGGCCGGGTTCAAACCTAAAATTATTTTCGTTTGATTTTTGGGGATTTTGAACTGGTGGAGATGAGGGGGTCTGACGTTTACGGATTATAGGCAGATCTCCTTCAGTTGAAGGTGAGGATGAAGCTTGGTGGGGAGGGATGTTTATCAGACTGACCATTTCGATAATTGTGCTGGCAGTGGCATTGTGCGTTACATCTTCCGCAGTAACCGTAGTGAGCACATTTGAATGCAAGACTACCGCTGATAATGGAACGATGTCTCATTACAGCTACCTTAAAGAGCCGAAGGTGCAGAAGAACGGCTATACCATCGGATATAAGACGGGATCGATTAACTACTTCTTCGACGGAAATATTAACTTCAGTAACAAGATGACCTATTATGACGGGCAGATAGAACCCGGTTTTGAGGAAGGGGACGACACCAACTCCTCTGTTCGCCATATCCAGATGGTCAACTTTTCGGGTAAAAGAGGGATCTCGGAGTTCTACGCCCAGGGCTTCTTCCCCAGCAATAGGGCGCTGTCCGCCGGGAAGAAGATACGGTTTGAGAACCTCACCTCAATAGAGTATAAACCCGTAACCAGATCCACGGCTATAGTAGACTTCTCCCGTGATAGAACACAATACATCGGGAAGAATCCAAAACGACCCGATAGCTTGGCCTCCGTGAAGTACGAAACACCAAACAAAACTGCCTCTGAAGACCCGTTTTTGCGCAATTATGGTGCCTCCCGCATCCTCGCTTATGCAGATGTGGGCATGGGACCCTCAAGCAGAACCGGAAGCGATGGCGACTATGACTTCAAATACCAAGCCGCCGTAGAAAATGGAGTTATCGAGATACGCGACTCGACCGGATGGACAAATGAGACCGGAGCCAGGAGAATAGACTGGGATCAAGACGCCATAATGAGGGGTAGCTTCAACATAACGAATAACCTCTATGCTGAGGACCTCTTCTTCCCGGGGGCCGGCCTCAATGACGATTGGCTCCCCTGCTGCTTCGACGGCACCAGACCGCCGATACAGAACCGGAAGTATCCTGGCGTGCTATCTCCTGAGAAGTTGCTCCCGCAATACTCCAGAGACCGGACAGGGGCAAACATCAGCATCAACTGCACCCCAGATAACTGCACAGGGTTCGAATGCATCTTCACCTATGCCAAAGGCGAAGGCTCGATATTTAGCGTGCCCAAGAGGAAGCTACCCACTCCAGAGGTCAGCAGGCTATATGCTTCGAAGGTCATCCTTGAAGTAAATGACATTGAAATGAAACCAGGAATACGTCCGACGGTAAACAACAGCGACACTGTGACATATGAGATCCGAGTCGAGCATAACGATAGGGACATGCTGGTGAGGGACATTGCAGTGACTGACATCCTCCCCCGTGATATGATCTACGTTAACGACAGTGCACGGCTGAAGTACGAGACAACCGATGGAGAAAAGGAGCTAAAATTCCCGCCGAAGCCAGGTGTTGATAAAGGAACTCTGACCTGGTACTTCAACGAAACCAACGATCCAAATCTCATGGAGCTAAGAAACGGATTCTCTGTGTTTATCGACCTGAAGGTTATTGTAGGATCAGTAGATGCAGCTTTCGCAAACGAGGTCAAAGCTAGCGGGATCTCTGGAAATAAGACGTTTGAATCTGGAGTGGTCAGAGTGTCGACGACGAGATGAGATCCCCCGAGGAGACGAATCTGAGGATTCGACGCGGAAATGTAGGAATCCTCAGATTTTTTTAAAAAGAAAGCGAACAACATCTGGCCTCACAGATCATCCCATCTGAAAATCGAGTGTCTTAAACCAACCTCGCCGTTAAGGAGACTTATGGCCATCTTGCCCACATTCCGCACCTTCAGTTCAGCCCGTAGTAATTTTCGCATTCTGGCCCCAACAGCCTCAGAATGACAATCTGCGATTCGCTAAGATGCACGATGACTTTGACAATTTTTCCTCGATCAACTAC
>NZ_JARFPL010000059.1:0-8186 GCF_029167205.1 Candidatus Methanocrinis alkalitolerans | reverse complement strand
GGATCGAAGGTCGGTTTGATCGATTTGTCTCTCTTGTAGGCTTCGCAGGTCTTAGAGATGGCTCTGACCGCCATCTGAGCGGAGAGGTTAAATTGTTCCCGAATCGGATAATAAACGACCTTCTGCAACTCGATTTTATTGGCGGTACGAAGCTCAAACGCTTTGTCAGCCACGAAGTTGCAGGCGGCGTTAAACTGATGCATCGTCTCGCGAATAGCTTGAACCTGTTCTGGAGTAGGTTCAAGTTTGACCTTGAGCGTCTGCATCATGTGTATAGATGTATACCATCTATGAAGATGAACATTTCGGTGCCAAGGAGAAGCGGGAGTAGGCGCGCATTCCTCCCCCGACTGAAGTCGGGGGCATCCTGCTGAGATTTCCGTGAAGAACGAAGAGGTGGCGCGCCTCCTCCGAGAGATGGGAGATCTCCTGGAGCTTCGGGGGGAGAACGGGTTCAAGGTCGTGGCCTACCGGAGGGCCGCACGGTCTGTGGAGTCGATGAAGACGGACCTGGATGAGGTAACCCGCCGCGGCGATCTGGAGTCGATCCCCGGAGTGGGAAAGGCGATCGCCGCCAAGATCGATGAATATCTGAGAACTGGTAAGATCGAGAGCCATGAACGGCTCTTCCGGGAGACGCCTCCGGGGATGGCTGAGCTTCTACAGATCTCGGGGCTCGGCCCCAAGACCGTATCGATGCTCCACCAGAAGCTGGGGGTATCGACGGTCGCCGAGCTGGAGGCGGCGGCGAGGGAGCACAGGGTCAGGAGGCTCCCCCGGATGGGCCCCACCTCTGAGAAGAACATATTGAGATCGATAGAGAGGTGGAAGAAGCGGTCCGATAGGATCCCCCTGGGGGTGGCCCTCCCCATCGCCCAAAAGATCCTCGGGAGCCTTAAGAAGGTGGCAGGAATCGAGAACCTCACCCTGGCGGGATCCCTCCGGCGGGGGAGGGAGACGGTCGGCGACGTCGACATCCTGGCGACGTCGAGCTCGCCGGAGGCGGTGATAAGGGCCTTCGTCGAGCTTTCTGGGGTGGAGGAGGTGCTGATGAAGGGGCCGACTAAGGCGTCGGTGATCGTCGACGAGACGGTCCAGGTCGACCTGCGGATCGTCGACCACCGGTCCTTTGGTACTGTGATCCAGTACTTCACCGGCTCCAAGGAGCATAACGTCAAGCTCCGGCACGTCGCCCTATCGAAAGGCTACTCCCTCTCCGAGTACTCTCTGACGAGGGTCGCCGACGGCGAGGAGATCTTCTTCGACCGGGAGGAGGACCTTTACCGCCACCTGGGGATGGAGTGGATACCTCCGGAGATCAGGGAGGATCAGGGGGAGGTGGAGGCTGCCCTCGCTCGAAGACTTCCCCGGCTGGTGGAGGTCTCGGATATCAAGGGGGACCTTCACGTCCACACCGACTGGTCCGACGGCCTCCATACCATGGAGGATATGGTCTATGAAGCCCAAAGGCTCGGCTACGAGTACATGGCCTTCTGCGACCACTCCCACGGCCTCGCCATCGCCAACGGCCTCGCCATCGACAGGCTCGTGGAGAAGATGGACCTGATAGCGGGGCTCAACGACGAGGTGGAGGGTTTTTCGATCCTGGTGGGCACAGAGGTGGAGATCAGGGCGGACGGGAAGCTCGACTATCCCGACGAGATCCTGGGGAGGTGCGACGTCGTCGTCGCCTCGGTCCATTCCGGCTACAACCAGAGGGAGAGGGAGATGACGGGCAGGATCATAGAGGCGATGGAGAGCGAGCACGTCGACGTCATCGGCCACCCCTCCGGAAGGAAGATCGGGGAGAGGGAGGCCTACGAGGTGGACCTGGAACGGGTCCTGGAGGCGGCGGCGAGGACGGGCACGGCGATGGAGATCAACGCCCACCCCAGCAGGCTCGACCTCAACGACCGGTGGTCGCGGAGGGCGAAGGAGCTGGGGGTGAAGCTCGCCATAAACACCGACGCCCACAGCACCTGCGGCCTTTCGGCCATGGAGTACGGTGTCAAGACCGCGAGGCGCGGCTGGCTGGAGAAGGGAGACGTCATCAACACCCTGGGCCTGCAGGACCTGCTGAGGTATCTCCATCGCGGCTGATGGGAGAGAAGCTGAGGGTAGAGAAGCTGAGGGGAGAGAAGAGAGGGGTATCATGAAGAGAGGAGGATGGGATCGTGAAGATTGGGAAGGGTGGAGGACGGGATCGGAGGATGGCGGTTCGATATGGGCTCTGAGATGAGGGCAGACGGGAGGGGTGAGAGGGGGAGCGGGGATAGAAAGGGCGCAGGAGCCGGATACTGGAAGCGCTTCCTCTTCGGGGTCGCCGTCATGGCCGCCGTCTTCAGCGGCCTCCTCTTCGCCCTCTACCATCTGGATCTGATGCCTGGAGCCGGGGAGGATTACGGCACGGCGCCCCCGAGGATCGAGGTCTTCGAGGCGAGCCCCACCGCCGTCATCCCCGGTGAGGGCTCAACCCTCACCTGGAGGGTCTCGGGGGTCAGCCTCGCCGACGAGGTCGCCATCGAGCCCGGGATCGGCGCCGTCGCCCGGGAGGGGCGTCTCGTCGTCCTCCCGGAGGAGACGACGACCTTCACCATATCGGCCGCCAACGCCGCGGGGAGCGCCGAGGCGAGGGCGACGGTCGAGGTGCTGGGGCTATAGTGGGATAGGTCGGCCCCAGAAATCTGAACTGATGGGGTTGGGGTGAAAACTGATGGGGGTGGGTTGAAGCCCGTTTGCCGCCCCATCCAAGGGACTGGGGCTCGGAGAGCTGGAGAAGGATCTGCCGGTACGAGTCTATTCTATACAATTATGTAATAGACGAGATGTACTCCTCGCTGAAATGTACGTCTTCTTTCTATTGATCTCTCTTGATGTTAATAATTATAGAAAAACTCATAAACCATGAAACATCTCTCCGGGAGAATCAGAGGATTTCCGCCAAAGATGAGCATAATCGCCCGCATCCGACCCGCCGCCCTGATCTGCGGTGCCGGCCGCGAGCGACACCGGTACGCACCATCGCATCCCTCGGAGGCGACGGGCGTCATCTGAACGATGAAATAATGAGGTGAATATCACGATGAACCCCACCACAGAGATCGACTGGAACGCCGTCTGGACCGACCTTTTGAAGAGGAGCCGAAAGGCGACCCCAGCCCGGGACTGCGCGAGAATCTGGGAGAGCAAAGAGAGCGCCAAGAGGTTCTGGGATATGTCCAAAGAGAACCGCCACCGCGTCGAGGAGACGATCGCTGGGACCGATTTCACCCCCGAATCCCGGGTCCTGGACATCGGCGCCGGCCCCGGCACCCTCGCCATCCCCTTCGCTCAAAGGGTCAAACATGTCACCGCCGTCGAGCCGGCGGAAGGAATGGTCTGCGTCCTCAAAGAGAAGATGGCGGAGGAGGGGGTCGATAACATCGACGTCGTCCAGAAGCGGTGGGAGGACGTCTCCGTCGCCGAGGACCTAGAAACCCCCTACGACGTAGTCATCGCCTCCTTCTCCCTGGGGATGGCCGACATCCGGGCGGCGATCGAGAAGATGATCGCTTCCGCCGCCCCGGGCGGCACCATCTACCTCTACCACTTCGCCGGGGAGACCCACTGGGACCGGGACTGCCGGGACCTCTGGCCGAGGCTCCACGGCGAAGATTACCAGCCCGGCCCCAAGAGCGACGTCCTCTACAACGTCCTCTATTCGATGGGGATCTACCCCTCCGTCCGGACCTTCCGCCTCCAGCACAGTCAGAGGTTCGCCGATTTCGAGGAGGCGATGAAGCATTTCCGCCACCAGTACGGGGCGACGACGGCAGAGCAGGAGGCGATAGTGAGGGATCACCTCGGCCGGGTCCTCCAGAAGGATAACGGGGTCCTCGTCCTGCCGGCGTCGTCGACGAGGGTGAAGATTTGGTGGGAGGTGGAGCGGCCCTGAGGCGATGCTGCCGCGACCTTCCGGGCGGTATCTGCTACCGATGGGGCGGGGTTTATGAGGTCCGTCTACTTCGCCCTCCAATTGACCTTCGTCCGCCATAGAGACGGGGGCGCTTATGCAAGTAATGGGACTGAATCGTCGAGATCGGATATCACTTTCCGCCGATTTGCGAGGGCCGATCGGGGAAGATAAGGGCCGGGATAGACGGTCCCCTTCAACGTCCCCTGACCATCCGATCCGGCCTGAGGCCGCCGGGTCTGGAGATCTCGGGATGAATTCCGTTAATAAATCCTAATAATATAAATTCTTTTCATACTCGTTCATCAGTTCGGCAGAATTGAGCCGAAGACTTATGCGTAAATGCGGGTTTATTTCCACAATTGATGAGGATTTCCCCTCATGAAATTGACTATTTTCTTAGAAATTGAGCGCAAAAAGGTTTTTATAGGCAAAAATAGGATTCTACGTTATACAAGATAGGAAGAAGGAGGTGAAGATAAAATGTGTTGCCATACAAAAGATGGACACGTCCATGCCCACGAGCACGAGGGAAAGAAGCACGAGCATGAGCACGTCCACGACGCCGAGCACCACACCCACACCCACAAGTGCTGCCACGGAAATTAGAGCCATTCTCTCATGACCGGATGAAGACCGAGCCCTGAGGCCTTCCGCAGGCTGCAGGTCGGTGGATCTGCCAGGGCTGCTATTCTTTCAATTTCTCGATTTTTCCCTCCCACCGAGTTCTCAGGTCGAGCCGTCCGCCAGTCAAACTGATGTTATGTGGCGGCCGACAGGCTCTTCGATCTTCAGCTCTGGACCCGCGTCCCATCGACCTTCACCTTCCAGCCGGGGAGATGGCAGCTGGTACCTCATATCGCTATCCCGTCTTCCTTCACGCTCAGGAGAAACGGGGTGCTGCATTCCTGGAAGGTCTTCGAGGGATAGACGATGGCCGAGATCACCAAGTCATGCCTCAGGGAGTATTCAGCGATCAGATCGTCTATCCGGCATTTCGCATTAACGGTTTGAACGCTCATTAATTTTCCTGCTATCGATTTTTTGAGAATAGATATCAATCGACTCTGTATAGAGATCAAATAAGGCCAGCTTCATAAAGAATAAGAATATAATTATTAAATTTTTATAATATACTGAATTGTTAATATCGTGTTGACAAATTCTAGTAAAATTATTTTAAACAAAATTTGAGTTAAACGTTTGAATTTATGCACATTTTGGCAAGCAATAAAATCTTAATTTTGCATAGACTTACTGCGGAATGCCGGGTCTATCGCATCCCTCTCCGCCAGGCTCAGCTCCCCATCCGCGAGGATTACCAGGTCCACGTCTGAGGACGCCGAAAAATCCCCTCTCGAATAGGAGCCGAAGAGGAGGAGCTGGACCAGATTATCTCCCAGCGTCTCTTTCATCTCGGCCTTCAGCTCTTCGAGAAGCTTCAAGACCTCGTGGCGGTCCATTATTTCGTTCCTCCACCATGGGGTTTTCGTCTGCAGGCGTTATCCGAAACTCGCTGTAACTGGATATTATAGTGATCGCCACCGAGATAAATATATTTTCGGATGCAGAACATCCAGATTCTTCAGGCAAAATATGAAAAACAATTTTAAATGCGAGATGCTATAGGGTCTGTGGTGTAGGGATTTGGTCGACCAGGCGGAGACACATCGAAAGTCCTCAAGCGACAAAGTCGAAGATTGCATAATGGCAGTTGATCAATTACGCAATAGCTTTGCCATTATTCCCGACAAAGAGGCCGCCTGGAAAGATCTGATTCGATTGACAGGCGACGAGGACAGCTTTGTGCGATGGGTGGCTGCCCTCTCTCTTGGCGTCGTCTTCGCCGCCGTCCCCGACAAAGAGGCCGCCTGGAAAGATCTTCATCGATTGACAGGTGACGAGGACTGCTCTGTGCGAGAGGGAGCTGCCGATGGTCTTGGCGCCGCCTTCGCCGCCGTCCCCGACAAAGACGCTGCCTGGCGAGATCTGCTTCGATTGACCGACGACAAGTTTGACTTTGTTAGTAGGAGGGCCACCAAAACTCTTGGCGACGTCTTTACCGCCGTCCCCGACAAAGACGCTACCTGGCGATATCTGATTCGATTGACAGGCGACGAGGACAGCAATGTGCGATCGAGTGCCACCAAAGCTCTTGGCGCCATCTTCGCCGCTGTCCCCGATAAAGAGTCCGCCTGGAAAGATCTGCATCTATTGACAGGTGACGAGGACAGCTTTGTGCGATGGAGGGCTGCCAAAGCTCTTGGCGCCGCCTATCCCAACATCCCCGACAAGGAAGCTGGCTGGCAAGATCTGCACCGACTCTCTGGCGACAAGGAGCCCTATTATGTGCGATCAGAGGCAGCCGAAGCTCTTGGTGCAGTCTTTCCTCACTTTTCCGATAAAGAGGCTGCTTGGCAAGATCTACATCGACTCTCCGGCGACGAGTGGGGCTTTGTGCGATGGGGGGTTGCCAAAGCTCTTGGCACCGCCCTCGATGCAGTCCCCGACAAAGAGTCCGCCTGGCAAGATCTGCATCGATTGACCGGCGACGAGGAGAGCGTTGTCCGATGGGTGGCTGCCGGCGCTATCGGCGCCGCCTTCGCCGCCGTCCCCGACAAAGAGTCCGCCCGTAAAGATCTGATTCGCTTGACCGGCGACGAGGACAAAGATGTGCGAGTTTCTGCAAACCATTCTCTGGGAAAGACCTCGATATTTAAGGCTACAGTGGCCGAGGGTGAGGAGGACTTCAGGAATGAGCTGGAAAACGCACTGCAATATTTCGAGAAATCCGCAGCAGAAGCTTCGTTCGACAATCCGGCCGAATTCTGTCTTCCTTTCTATCGGTCGTTTTACGTTCTTACCTTCAAGAAAGTGGGCTCTGAAGCAGAGGTACAGAGATCTCTGGCAGAGGCAAAACGTGCATCACAAGGATCGAAGAGCAGAGAAGACCTGCTGGAAGCGATCGAGAATTTATCAAATGCCCTGAAAGAGACCCAGAGTCTTCGGGAAAGGGGGTTAGAAGCTGCAAAATGCGATCTCAACTCATACAGGCGATACTGCGACCGCGCCGTGGAGCTTCTGGACGAGACCGAAGAGAGGGCACCTGGAGCGACGAGGCTTATTAAGAGAGGGCTGCCGATAATCGATGATAGGATAAAAGAAACGATAGATGAGATTCAGAAGACTGCGAAAGCCATATGCTTACAAACCCGAGGCACTGGCACGCCTTTCGAACCGCTAGGCTCGGAGATTAACCGGTTGGCTGGGGAACTCTCCGAAGATTATCTGAAATCTGATAGATCCGCATCCAGAATCGCATCTATTTTGATAAAGTTGTGCAAACTGCTACCAATAGAAGAGAGAAGTTACGCCTGCGAAATCGTAGCTGAGATTGATGACGAAATGGAAATCGGAGATAAACTGAGCAAGATCGAACTTGCTTTGACTTACATTCAGCCCAATATCGAGATGGCGGTGCGAGATGAAAAATCAGATCAAATAATTGCTAAATTAGATGAACTAAAATATGACCTGAACGAGCTGTCAACAACGCTACTCAATCGTATAGATGAGAACGAAAAGATCATCATCTCTGCTATTATCGATAAGAGCAACCAGCAGCAAATGGACGATATGCTGGACCTGGTAAAGCAAGTATTGTCTTCCATTCAGCATCAAGAGCTTCGGGATCTTCTAACCTCAGGCGACGTTGATCAGTTATCAAAGGTCGTCGATGACACAAGGATTAAAGCGGCAGATAAGCTGAAAGTAACTTTACCCCTCATACCTTATCTTCTCCAATACGAACACGAAATCACGCTTGAAAAAGGCGTGAATCTTAGCGCCGCCTGGGGCCGAATTGCGGGCTGGGCAAAAGGTAACAAGTAGGCCATAGGACGGCTGTATCTTCCGTATTCTAAACTTGCCATTCTCTCTTTCTCTCAGTAATGCACCAGCGTCCCCTCCATCTTAGCCTTCCGGACCGCATACCTGAAGGCGAAGAGGCTTGCAGGCACCAGGACCGCCGAGAAGAGGACGAGGGCCCCGATCTCCGGCGCCAGCTCCCCCAGGGTGTACCCCTGGAGGAGGGCGTGCCTCATGCCGTGGTAGTGAACCAGCAGTGAGTTGATGTTATTTATACTATTACGTTCTATCTCATTGTGGGTGTAGCAAGATGGGTCGAAGAGGTCCAAAACCTGGATTCAATGATGTTGCATGTTCTAACGAGGAT
>NZ_JARFPL010000058.1:0-8218 GCF_029167205.1 Candidatus Methanocrinis alkalitolerans | reverse complement strand
ACCCAATCGGCCAGCGTCTCGATCCGTTTGGGCTTCGTTTTAGCCTCAAGCTCGGACAGCCTTCTCTCAATAGCGGCCCGGCCTGTCACGTCTAGCCTCCTTATTTTTTGCTACGTCTTCTTCGAGTGCTGCAAGCCTCTTTTCTACGTCGGAAAGTTTTTCTAGCTCCCAGCCCTTTAGCCATGTCATTAGAAGCTGGTTGATCTTTCCGGCATGTTCTATCTGGCTTTGTTCTCGGAAAATGTCGGAGATCACCCGCTGGGCGATCCGTCGCACGTCACCGGGCGTTTTGAGGCTCACGCCTCTTGTTTTAGGATTATTATTCTTAGCCATATATCGACATCCTGCAATGAAAATGTATCCAAACCCCCCAGGGGTCAGTCCTCATCCTCTTCTGCAAGCTTGGCGATCGCATCCTGTAGCGCCGAGAGTTCTTCGATCAGGTTCCCGGTCCAGGTCCAAAGCCGCGTCAACTCCGCCTTCGACGCCATAATCATCTCCGCAGGTTGTAGCCATCGTTTCTGGAACCGCTCGCATCGCTGGAGAGGTCGCCACGCCCGTCGCGCCTTGCCGTCGTAGAATTGAAGCAGCGCCAGCAGCAGAGCCCGTAACCGACCACCTCCAAACCGCCACCCCCGAGACGACGACCACATTTACCGCACCTCTTCCCCCACGAGTGGACAGGGAGATCGTCGTCCTCGTTATCGCCACCGCGGCGAGGGTGGCGTCCGCCCTCTGTAAAATTGAAGAGATCGCACTGGCGGATCATTCGACCACCGCTGATAGCAACAACGCCGCCAGGACCACCAGGGAGATCAGCCCCAGGACAAAAAAGACCCAGGCGAGGAGGATAAGATGACTCATGCGACCACGTCCTCCTTCTCCGCCAGGAGGGCGATGGCCATCTTTGCTTTCTCCGCGGTCCAGAACCTGGGGTCGTCGTTCATCAACTGCTTGACGGTGGGTATCTGACCTCCGCCGACGTGAAGATAGTGCGCTCGGCTCAGCCCGAAGACCACGTCCTCGGTTTTGGGAGGCGAAAAACGACTGTCTCGACTGTCACCGGTGTCACCGCTGTCACGAGGGTTCTCAATGTCACCAGGTTTGCGACCTTGAGTAGTAACATCATCCCCATAAGAAGATGATGACTCGTCATATTTAGTATTATTATTCTCTTGACCATATTCAGTGTTACTAGTGACAGTCGTGACAGAGTTGACTCTCGTGACAGTAGTGTCATTGTTGACATCCAGAACCACCTTGATGGTAGGTATCCCACCTCCAGGATTCTCGACCTTGCAGTACTCGACGGTTCCGTCCCCGGCCATGGTGTTGAGATATTCCTGCAACTCCTTCGCCTTGATCTTCACGTGGCGAGATATCTCACGTTTTGTGGATATGCCACCGTGTCTCTTCAGAAACGCTATGATACGGTCGATAATATTTTTCTCCAGGTCTCTGCCTACCATGTCGTAGACGGCCATGGCCATGGGATGATAATACTGGTCCACAAGACGACACGCTTCGACGACGTACTCCAGCCTTAAGGGTCGATCCTGATCGAAGTCGGAGGAACCCAGCTCGAAGAGCATCGCCAGCTTTGCCACCAACGGCACAAGCCTGCTGTGGATCTGCATCTCATTGGCGTCGTCCCGCTTCTCGATCTCGCTCGCCCTCTGCTTCTGCCACTGGGTCCAGTACTGGGAGGCCTCTTTGCTAAATTTGAGTTGGCGCCTCACCATCCCGGCGACCTTGTTGGACATGGTAGCCAATTGCCCCCGGACTACGTGCTCCAGCTCGGAGTTCATCGCCGCGCCCTCTTCAAGGGGTAGCCACCGCTCTTTTGGCCTCCTCGGGAAGTGGTAAATGAACCTCGCCATGAAGCCGCTGAGGGTATCGTTGATCTCGGTGTTCGCGGCCAACGCCGAGTCGGTCGTCGCCCATAGGACATTGAGATAGGGGTCGTCCACAACAAACTCGGTTTTGCTGTTTTTTCGGCGGTTCGTCCTCAGCTTGCGGTGGATCGGTCGACAATCATATAACTGCATGAGGGAATCCTTGAACCCTCTCATGTAATCCCGCTTCATGGTTGAGAGGACCCCGGCGGCTTCATCTCGGACCCATGGGGCATGGGGGCATTCGTCGAGGTGCTCGATGAAGGCCTCCGGCGAGAACTCCGTCGGAACAGCGGTGATCGCTGTTCCCGGTCTGTGGTCGTTGAGGAGGGACTCGGTAATGTCGACGACGGTGCTCTTGCGGCTCAGGCTCGATCTTCCGGCTATGAAGATGTAGAGGTTAGGATAGATCGGCCCCTGTCGCAGCTTGACCCACAACTTCTTGTCGGCTATCACGGCCAGTTGGTAGAGCCCGCCTGCGAGCCAATAGTCGGGGTAAGCGTCGGAGATGTCCCGCCCATATGCGATGTAGCGGGTCAGGTAGTGATCTCTCGGGAGGTTCAGCTCGAATTTTGGGCCGCTATCGATCTTCCTGGAGGCGAGCTCTTCCTCGGTGACGGATCTCGCCCCTTCATCCCCACCTTCAGGGGGCTCATATACTTCTGAGGTCCCTGAGATCGCCTTAAAGAGGGTGATCTCGCCGTAAGTCTGGCGCCCTCGCTTCTCATCCCATTTAGCCCGCATCCGCCCGGAAGCCCGGAAGAGCCTGTCCATCTGAGTCTCGTCTCGGCCCGTCCAAAAGGCTAGGATATTACAGAAAACGAGATCTGCCTCGCTCGCCGAAGGATAGCCGAGTATATCCCCATCCCATAACGCTTCAAATTTTTTGGCCTGCTTTGAGCCCAGGATCTTGCCGAGAAGTACCCCGTCCTCGATCGTAGACTTCCCTGGAGGTGCCTGGACTATCGGCTCATCTCTCGTGGGGAAGATCTCGTTATACAGCTTTTCGAGCTCGACCTGTCTCTTCTCGATGGTCGCTGGGGTCTCGGCGACCCTGTGGCCCGTGAGAGATAGCAGCCTCGCCCTCTCGTAGATCTCGATCCCTGGCCGCGTCGAAGTTCTGCACCGATGCCCAGGCTTTTTGGCTTCGATGAAGATCCTGAGCCCTCGTCCAGAAGGTGAAATTTCAGTGTAGGAATTGAGCCGCTCGACGATCTCCCTCGCCTGGGTTTCGATCGTTCCGTCCTCCGCCACGACGTCGTCGAGGTCGATCCCGACGTAGGGGTCGTTCTCTGCTAGGACGTAGCCGATGCCGTCGTAACCTCCGAGGTCATCGTAAACGGTTAGAACCTCGTCGAAATTCGACCACGTCGACTCCGTCTTCGAAGAGGCTCGCCGCCCGTTGATCATGTAGGGGACCTTTGTCGGTTTGTCTTCTCCGTCCCGCTCTTCATGTCGCCATAGAACCCACTGTCGCCGATCCCTCAGAGATGTGGGTATGTTCTCGGGAAGGAGGGTGAGGGGATCTTTCATCTCCACCTCTCTAGCCCGACGATTCTAGTTTTTCCGCCAAAGTGGTCGCTCATCCTCCCCACCCCCGAGGACCTATTCCTCCAGCCATCGCCGCTTCGATCGTTACAAAGTCGACATCGCCATCTCCGGGATAGACTCCTTCACTGGTGCTAAGGAGCCACTTGTAGCTTTGGACGGTCTCAACGTCGACCTCGATTTTGCAGTCTACACGGCCCCGGTCCAGATCCATCTGGAGATTGTTCTCGATCCCCCTCAGCCTCTCCAGGTCGGCAACGATTCCCGATCTGAGGGTCAGTACCTCCTGGGGGAACTCTGGGGGGTCGGGAAGCTCACCGATCAGCCTAGAGGTCTCCGTTCGGCACCTTTGGTCGAGACCAGGGTCGTGGAACCGACAGAGCCACTTCTCAACAAAAGCCTGCACTCCTCCAGGGTGATACCTTTCAAGGGCGTCCAGCTCTGCCTTTTTGGTAGGGTCTAGAGACCACTTGCCGACGTACTCGGCGTACTTCTGCACATTGGCCTTCTCGCCGCCCTTTCGATTCACCAAGGGGATATGGTGCTCGACCACCTGCTCGGGGGTGAGGCCGATCCTCCTAATGCGAACGTCTAGCCCCGACTCGAAGAAGCTGATATTGAGCTCGGCGACCTTACCAGCCAGCTCTTGGGCCATCAGAAAACCTGATGGGTCCAAGTCCGATAGGTAGAGAATTATGGTCGGTCTGCCGTCCTCCTGGGCTCTTTTGCACATCTTCCATGCTGCTCCCCAGGATGGATGGCCTCGGAAGGTCACTAACGTGGTCTGGTTTCTCTGGCAGATGTCTGCCAGGAGATGGTTCATCGTCGATTTCTCAAGCCAGAGTTCAACTCGATGGGGCTGAGGTCGGAGGATCTCAGACGCCGCTAGCTTTGGGGATGTAGCTTCCAAGTGCCATCGGATCTCGTCTATCGGCTCGTGGTCGATCCAGTACTCGTAGCTAAAATCACAACTCTCCTGTGAGGGAACCAGGACCATCTCCCCTACCGACTCGTCGGGGATCGCATCCCATGGTATCAGTCCCTGCCTCTTCGCCAGGGCGATCCAGGTCGTAAACCGCCCGGAGTCCTCGTCCCGGTAGGTTCTAGAATCCACCACTTCGCCCTTGCCGTTGAATACCGGATAATCTGACCTGCCGAGTGCGAAATAGTGGAGGCCTCGCGCCGTCGTCCTCCTCAGCTTCGACTCCTCGTAGACGCTGGCAGCATACTTGGCCTTCCGCTGGTCGGTGACGGAGAAACTCATCTCTTGGACCTCCTAAAGGGATATTCTTGCTCTATCGAGTCGGCCAAGATCTCACCCTGGAATTCGGACACGATATGGTCGCAAGGGGCTGTCAGTTCTCAAAATGCAGATGCGATGCCCCTGGTGAGGGGCTAGCTCCGCGTTGAGTTCCGGCGGCAACCATACAGAAATGGAGCCGATGGTCGCGAAGAGGCAGCCTTCATCGTGGTCGAGATGGTGAAGGGGTCCGCAGACTTCTTGCCACACATCGAGAATTATCGGCCTCTTCTGATCGGCGATCCCACCGACAGCGATTCCCATCACCACCAGGAATCCCTCCCGTGGTTGGCCTCGATTTTAGTAGCAATTTCGCGTTCAGATGCCTTAAGATGATCTTTTCTCGAAATAGGAAAGGTATAAAAGCTGTAACTTTCTATATCGAGTTTGGAGTGGTTATTTTTCATTTTTGAGCCTCAATCTTATCTGAAAGCTTGGTTTTCCATCGCTCTGTCGACGAGGTCCCTCGCTGCGTCGCCTATCGAGCCGCCTAGGTCTTTCGCCAATTCTTCCAAGAATCCTCGCTGCGTTGGCGTCGCTCGGAACGCGACGTTATCGCTCAACCTTTCGGTGTATTTCGGCTTCATTAGGATTTATGTAGGGCAATCAACGATATAAATAATATAATATTGATTTTTGGGCTATTTACTCCATATATTGAATAAATATACGTTTTTTCCATATATGGAGATAACTTAAAATATCTGGTTCACGCAATAAGTTATTGTATGACTGCCAACCAGACTACAGAAAAGACCCCCCTATATTGGCATGTGGCTCTTGAAGATAGTAAAGGACGTAATGACGTGAAGATTCATCTTCTCCTTCATCTCCTCTATGAGGAGGACTATGCTTATAATATAGCTAATTTTTTTAAAAAATCGAAAATTAAAATTAATACGTTATGCGAGCAAAGCCAAATTCAGCCAATTCTAGCCGACATGGAGAATAAGGGATTCTTACTTTCAAGAAAATCTGAAGCATCTCCGAGAGTGAGAAGGTATTTTTCAATTAACCCAGCTATTCTCCAATCCCCAATGAACGCTACCCTCCATATCCTCTCAAGCGGAAGGGGTCTTTATATACGCAAAGAGGATCTGGAAGAGTTGTTCGCGGCGTTAAAAGGATGCAAAAGACCAGATCCCTCGCAACTAGGGATTCAAAAATTTGATTTTATTGCATTTCTATTAGCCGTCCGTGCACTTGCCGATGTGTATGGATTTTTGCCTTTGTCCCGCGAACTGGACCTGTATATTTCTGAAGTTGAGCGAATCGAGCGGGAAGTGCGGAGAATATATGCTAAAAAAATATTGCCAACCCCTGATGACATAGAGAACTGAAAAAAGGACAGATTCGCCTCGATAGATAGGTTGGGAAACGAGTAGCTTCCGTACAACTCGTCTCCGCCACCGTGGAGGCGGTATTGTTCCATGGTTCGGGGTATCACCGCCCCGCCCTCGGCTCGCCCCCGCTACTCAGCTCGGATCTTCTCCAAAGCTTCCGCAGCCCCGTGGTTTCCCTTCGAAGCCCAGTAGGTTAGCGGCTCGATAGCACTTGGATCGCCGATCTCGCCGAGAGCCCAGGCAGCAGTCGATCGGACATGCCAAGACTCATCCTTGAGCGCCTCGATCAAAGGTTGTACTGCCCGTTTGTCTCCGATCTTTCCAAGAGCTTCTGCTGCACTCCGTCGGATCTGTATGTTCCCAGATATCTCGTTTGGATGGTACGGATCAAAATTATCTTTCAGAAGAGCCTTCGCAAGTGGATCGATTGCCTTTGCATCGCCGATCTCACCAAGAGCTATGGCAGCCTCCGCTCGGACCCCCCAATCCTCATCCTGGAGAGCCTCGATGAGGGGATCGACCGCCATCGGATGGAGGCTCGCGCCAAGAGCCCGGGCCGCCCGCGCTCGGGCAACAGTAGCTCTGGATTCTTTAAGTGACTCTTTGAGTGACCATGCAATATCTCCTGAAATAACAAACGCACTCGGATGTATCCTTAGAACCGATATTGCATGGTCAATGTACTCAGTTTTTCCTAGTCTTACTAACGCACTCGCGGCCCATGCCTGAACACTTGGATCAGTATCATTGAGCGCCTCGATGAGAGGATCGACCGCCCTAGGATCTTCGATGGTGCAAAGAAGTTTAACAGCCTCCAATCGGGTGTCTACCGTTCCATACTTTAGACCCAATATGAGATCATCTACCTCATCCGCTGCGGCCGGCATCACCAGCGCCGCCAGCACCACCAGCACCACCAGCACCGCAAAATATCGTTTCATCGCTTTAATTCCCCCCTATAGAGATAGAAACTGAGGGGCGTTTCGGCAGTTGTCCTGATCCCTATACTACCCATCAATGGGATATCTTTGCCCGCTGTGAGGGTTATCGTCTCATCCTCATTGTTCGCCATAATCCACCTGGCATCGGCGTCCACGGTCTGGATCGTCATCTTGTTAAACTTGGTATCCTCTTTAATGGAAGTAATTGTGTCGGATATCTGCCAAATAGCGTTGACGGTAGCCGCGTCCTGGAGGCTGGTCCCAGTCCCATGGAAGACGTTCCCCTTGAAATGGACTGCAATGACAACGATCTTTTTTGTGTTTCCTAGATCTTTCCTGTAGACATAGGTCTTGTCCTTGAGGGTCGCTCCAGGCTTGGAGGGCGCCAAGAGACTTGAGTCAACGATTACTCCGTCTTTCTTCAGTTCTAGCCAGATATTCCCATACGCATCAATGCCTTTTATCGCCAGAACATAACCTTCCTTAAACTTCAGAGGATCATTCTTTTTGAAGGTCCATTCTTCGTCATCGTCCATCAGGACCTTGGAGAGCTGCTCGTCCTTCATGAGGTTGGCGTCGGTGGACCTGCCAAAGAGATGGCTTCCTTCGACGTAGGCGGCAAAGTACTCATCAGCCAGGAAGCCGATGGTCATATACTCGCCCCACTCCTCGAAGTCAAATTCGTTCGGCTGAGCTTCGGTCCTGTAAACAACACCGGTATCCTCAGCGAGGACGTTCCCCTCGGAGATGGTCATGATTATCTCCTCGGTCCCATAAATCCACCCTTCTTCATCTATCTCGCGATAAAATCCTGCAAAATTCGTGTTATTCCACTGTACCACTGCACCATCCACAACCTCTGCTACCGTGCTCTTGATCTCACCCGAATCCGCTGCCGCTGGTACCTCCTGAACCACAAGAGCCGCCAGCATCAGCAAAACCAAAATAGGTTTATGTCTCATCTTAATCTCTCTCTGGCGAAAGATACTGTCGCCAACCACAAAAAATGTTTCTATGCCGTCGCCGCTGGAGGAGGAGAGCCTGGACCCCCTCACCCGGTTTAGTTCTATGATATTATCCAGGTTTGGATGTGAGATATCATAGAACCACCGGGGAGAACCTGGTGGTCGTAGGAAAAGGTCGAAATATCCACCAAAACGGCCCCACCAGCACGACCACCGGGTTCTCCGG
>NZ_JARFPL010000057.1:0-9236 GCF_029167205.1 Candidatus Methanocrinis alkalitolerans | reverse complement strand
ATCCTCGTTAGAACATGCAACATCATTGAATCCAGGTTTTGGACCTCTTCGACCCATCTTGCTACACCCACAATGAGATAGAACGTAATAGTATAAATAACATCAACTCACTGCTGGTTCACTACCCAAAATACTAGGTGAAATCAAAATGCTAGGTGAAATCTAGCGATCGAAATTGAGGCGAAAACAATGGTCATCGATAAAATCTATCCCAATCCGACGGTCAAGCAAGTAATATTTCAGATTACATATCCAAATTTATTTTATCTTGAAAATAGAATTGGAGCACTACAGGAAAAATTGATGAGAGAGTTTCCTGACACGAACTTAATTTTTAGGAGAGGACTTTTATTTACCGATATTGGTCCTAACCAAAAGATAGAAATTCCTTCAGAGGAATTAGAGAAGAATACTACAAAAAAAATATGGCAATTTAAATCAAAGAATAATACAATATTAAGTATCACATCAAATTCATTAGATATATCCTCAGAATTCCATAAAACCTATAACTTGGGGGAGGACAATAGCAAAAAATTCAGATATGCTTTAGAATATGCTGTTGGAGCATTCCTTGATGTTGTAAAATTGCCTATAATCAACCGAATCGGTCTTAGATATATCGATCATTGCCCATTGATTACTAAAGATAATACTACCTTGAAAGAATGGTATAACTCGACATTTCCTTTGGATAGATTCAAAATAGAAGATGCCACAGCTATGGCATTTCAAACAATCGTCAAAAAAGGAGAATATAACCTTAGATACGCGGAATCTCTAGGCCAAATTGATGGCGTAGATAAGTTAATCCTTGATTTCGATGGGTTTGCAGTCAATATAGAAAATGTATCAGAATATTTGACAATTACAGACAAATTGCATGAAATTATATCTGATGCTTATAAATCAGTTATAAAATCACCCGTTTATGAATATATGGAAAATAAGCAAATGATAATTCAGGAGGAGTGAAATGGGTCAAACAGATTATCTGGAGGTTAGGAAAGAATATAAAACAGGCATTACATATCCAGAAAGCAAATCCGTGATATACCCATTCGATAAGTACGAAATCGAAGTAGAATTGACGTCAGATGGAAAATTCCTCGGAATTACTGGTATTAGTGTTAATAAAGATTTCCGATCTTATGCGCAAAGATTGAATTCTTATGGTTATATCGATTTAGATAAGTACTATTCAGAAGACGATGAGGAAATCCCTGAATAGCTGTGGTAGACATGTTTTATACAGAGAACCCAAGTAATACATTGAGACTGGGAGATGTAGTAACAGGATATATAACCGCGGTTCCAAATCAAAAAGAGCCAATTAGAAATAATTTTGCTGAGTACAATCTTGATATCAAACATCCAAACTATCTAGTTGTACTTACACCGTGTTGTTCTATTGGAGAGAAGACCCTATCGGTAGCCCCATTACAACTATTTTAGATGCAAAAAGGAAAAAATTTTTCGCAAATCCATATTTTAGGGGGGACATGACATTGATCAATTATCCCCACACATTTCGAGAATGGAAAGACTTAGGGCATGAGGATGTAACAGACCCAGCGGGAAGCGGAGAAAAATTATATACATTGGACAATCTATTTGTTTATGCTGAAGATTTGCGTCTCAAAAGTTATAATGTAAATGTGCGCAAGGAAGAATTTGAATCGAGGTATTATATTATTGATTTTAGAAATGTGACTAAAATA
Organism: Candidatus Methanocrinis alkalitolerans; assembly: GCF_029167205.1. NCBI lineage: Archaea > Methanobacteriati > Methanobacteriota > Methanomicrobia > Methanotrichales > Methanotrichaceae > Methanocrinis > Candidatus Methanocrinis alkalitolerans. The sequence continues at coordinate 7,515 of NZ_JARFPL010000057.1, read as the reverse complement.
AAATGCGATTGCATTGTTTCTGAAAACGAAAAGGTTCGAAACTATGATACACTCCTTGAAAAAACGATGGCATCAAAAATTTTAGAACTTTCGATAGATTCAAGGGCGAGTCTAAGAGAGAAGCTTGCTTATTATTATAGTAGACCGCCTAAAGAAGACTGCATTGTGGAATGCTAGCACTGAAACGGTATCCGCCTCAGCACCATCTCGCCCGCCACAAAGCAAATCGGCACCGCCACCGCCGCCGCCACCGCGAACTTGGCGAGGGGGTGCAGCGCGAAATTCCGCAGGGCGGCGGTGACGCTGGATCAGGATCACCGGGTGGAAGAAGTAGACGGCGAAGCTCTTATCGGCCATGAACCGGGCTAGCCTCCCGCCGGAGTTGAAACGCTCCCGGAATATGACGACGATGCCGAGGCAGACCGCGACGCCGAAGAAGGCCTCCCAGAGGGCGCGGGCGGCGCTCCGCCGGGGGAGGGCCCCGCGATCCGGCGAGCTTTCATCTTCATGGCGGCGGCCTCCTGGGGATGGTCCAGGGGAAGATCTGGAGGCTGTCTTTCACAGGGCCCCTTTCTCCTCGACGGCGAACTCCGTTATATCGAGGAACCGGACAGCTCCCCTAGAGATGGCCTCTCCCTCCTCGATCACGAGCCTCCTTTTGAAGATCGGGCCGTCGAGGACGAACGTATGAAACTCGCCATTCTCGCCGCAGGGGTCGATTGCGGGGTCGAGGGCTCTCAGGTCCGCGACGAAGCTTCCATCGATCCGGCGGCCGAGCCACTCGTCGCCGAGGAGGCCGGAGCGGACGCCGACGACGACCGCCTCAAATCCGGCTTCGAGAAGCTCCCCTATGACCTCCTCTGAGTTCATATTCCAGATCGGCATCAAGCCCTCGATCGCAAGGCTGGCGCAGATCCGGTCCACCAGGGGGCCGTGGGTTCTTATGTGGCCGAAGACGGCGGAGGAGATCTTTGCGCCCCTCTTCCTCTCGGCCCCGTCGATGGCGCGAAAGGCCCGCTTGAACTCCTCCTCGTAGGACGAAAAGCCGGTCCTGATGAGGGGCAACCCCAGGGATTCCGCCTGGGCGGCCAGGAGGGCGGGATTGACCTCGTGGGCCCCCACCCGGTCTCGATTCCAGAAGGATAGGAGGTACCTGACCTTCACTCCCGCCTCCATCGCCTTGTACGCCGCAAGACACCCGTCCTTTCCCCCCGTCCAGGAGACGACGGCTCCGGGGCCGCTCGCCCCCTCCTCTCTCCCAGATCTTTCGCCCTTCATAACCCTCATCCTCATCCTCACCCCCGTCCTCATCTTCGTCTACGTCATCGATCTCATCGGAAAAAACGGCCGCCGCGATCGGCCATCAATCCTACGGATCTCGCCTGATCGCTGAGATCGCGCATATCGCGCATATCTGCCGGACCATCGTCGCTGGAGTAATAATAGTTTTTAGGTACGTGTTTAGCTGGCCAGGCTTGATCTCAGTATCTGTAGGGTATTGAGTCCCTGTTGCTTCCATGTCGACAGGACGGTCATAATACGTTCATGAATAGATGTCCCTTTTTTATTTTGCTTCAAGGAGTAAAGAAATTATCTACGATTTTGAGAACTCTTCGGAAGGTTGGTACATAGAACTAACTAATAAAATAAGATAAGTGGCTAAATAAACTGAGATAACATCGAAGATTTCCATGACCGATCAGATGCAGGCGGTGCGTTACGCAGTAATCGAGATCCTGCGAGAGAACGGCGTCAAACGAGCGGCTTTCTTCGGCTCCATCGTCCGCGGCGAGATGGACGAAGAAAGCGACATCGACATCCTGATCGAGTTCGAGGGAAGAAAGAGCCTCCTCGATCTAGCCCACCTCAAAAACGAGCTGGAGGACGGCTTGAACAGGCGCGTGGACGTCCTCACCTATAAATCGCTTCATCCAAGGCTGAGAGAATCGAATCCTAGCCGAATCCTGGCCGAGCAGGTCCCGATACTGTGAGAACGTCGAGGATGGCTCAATAACTGATGGCGAGGATTCTGCTGAGGTCCTTCACGATTAATTAAGATAATTTTATACCAACATCGATAAATATCATCTCATCCAATATTTATTCCAGTCGAAAGTCCACACGCTCTCGATTTTCGCGGAGGCTCTTTCGATTCGATAAGACCTTTTGGAGGTGGCTCGGTTTGGCGCTCGTTCCGGACGATAAAGGCTCAGAATTTATGGAATTGAAGAAGAGGTGGCCTAAGAAGTTCTGGCCGGAGAGGGCCATCTTCGAGCGGATACACCCCGGCGATCGGATCTTCGTTGGGACCGGCTGCGGCGAGCCCCAGCACCTCGTCGGAGCCCTGAAGAGGTACGTCGAGCGGAGCCCTAACTCCCTCTTAGGCGCCGAGATGATCCACGTCTGGACCCTGGGGATCGCCCCTTGCGCCGAGGAGCAGTTCCGGGAGAACTTCCGGCTCAACTCCTTCTTCGTCGGCTCCCGGAGTAGGGAGGCGATCAACCGGGGGGACGCCGACTACACCCCCATATTCCTCTCGGAGGTCCCGGCGCTATTTCGCCAAGGGTCGATCCCCATCGACGTCGCCCTCGTCCAGACCTCGCCCCCCGACCGCCACGGCTACATGAGCCTGGGGATCAGCGTCGACATCGTCAAGGCAGCGGTGGAGGCCGCCTCCATAGTCGTCGCCCAGATCAACCCCAGGATGCCCCGGATCCCCGGCGACGGCTTCGTCTCCGTCGAGGACGTCGACCATCTCGTCTTCTGCGACGAGCCGCTCCTGGAGTACCACGACCCCGTCCCCGGCGATATGGCCCGTCGGATCGGGGAGTACGTCGCCAGGATCGTCGAGGACGGATCCACCATCCAGGTCGGCTACGGCTCGGTCCCCAACGCCGTCCTAGGAAGCCTCGGCGACAAAAAGCACCTTGGGGTCCATACCGAGCTCTTCACCGACGGCCTGGCGGATCTGATGAAGTCAGGGGTCGTCGACAACTCCAGAAAGACGATCGACCGGGGGAAGACCGTTGCCTCCTTCTCCATGGGGACGGCCGCGACCTACGAATACCTCGACGACAATCCCCTGGTGGAGTTCAGGTCGATAGACTATACGAACAACCCTCTGGTGATCGCCAGAAACCGGAGGATGACGGCGATAAATAGCTGCATCGAGATCGACCTCTCGGGTCAGGCGACGGCCGAGTCCCTGGGCGGCGTCCACTACAGCGGGATCGGCGGCCAGGCGGACTTCATGAGGGGCGCCCTCCTCGCGCCGGGCGGAAGGTCGATCCTCGCTTTACCATCAACGGCCGACGGAGCGAGGACCTCGAGGATCGTCCCCACCCTCAAGCCCGGCTCCGGCGTCACCCTGGGCAGGGGGGACGTCCACTACGTCGTCACCGAGCACGGCATCGCCTACCTCCACGCCAAAAACGTCCGGGAGAGGGCGATGGACCTCATCGCCATCGCCCACCCCGACCACAGAACCTGGCTTGTCGAGGAGGCAAAGAGGCTGGGGCTGATATACGCCGATCAGGCCTACGTCCCCGGCGAAGCCGGGATCTACCCTGAGGGCCTCGAGACCCGGCGGACGACGAAGGCGGGCCTTCATATCCTCCTGCGCCCCGTCAAGATCACCGACGAGCCGCTCCTGAAGGAGTTCTTCCACGAGCTATCCGACGAGAGCCTCTACCGCAGGTTCATGAGATCCAAGAAGGAGCTATCCCACCGGTGGCTCCAGGAGTTTGCCGTCGTCGATTATTCTAAGAAGATGGTGATCCTGGCGGTGGTGGAGGACGAGAAGGCCGGGAGGGAGGAGGTCGTGGGGATCGGCCAGTACGGCCTCCTGGGCGAGTCTATGACCGCCGAGGTAGCCTACGTGGTGAGGGACGACTTTCAGAAGAAGGGGGTGGGTAGAGAGCTTCTCGCCCGGCTCACTGTCCTCGCCAAGAAGCAGGGGGTCCTGGGGTTCGTCGCAGAGGTATTGTCCACCAACATCCAGGTCTTCAGGATGTTTCAGAAGATGGGCTTTGCCCTTGAGACGGTCTGGGAGGAGGACGGCGTCCGCGAGTTGAGGGTCCACTTCGACGACCTCGTCGGGAACGGGGAGGCCGATGGGATCGATAGAGTTTGGGGGGGGACCTCCAGAAGCTAGCGCCGGTCCTCCGATGTGTTCGACGGAGTCTGGCCTGCCCGATCCAAGCCGGAGGAGAGCATGGGCCTTCCTGGAGCTGGACAGATTCCGAAAATTTATAAAATTGATTAAAAGATATATTATAAAAATATAACATAAATCATAATAAAATATAAAGTTTAGAAATTATTGAGCGCTTCCTTGACCATCGTCTCCACCAGCGATATGATGCCGGCGACCCCCATCTCTCGTAGGGAACCCCGGGACATCTTCTCCTCCAGCATATAAAAAAATATGAGGGTAAGCATCGTCCGGAGCTCTCCGTCTTCTAGGGTTGAGGAGATCGTCCCTCCGCCCTGATCGAGGGGCATCCCTGGATATCTCTCCATCTTCTCTGATAGCGTATCGAAGGAGGGAAGAAGGTTCGGGTCTATCGCCTCTATGATGCTCCTGGAGGATCGAATATCTGGCATATCCTCTCATCACCTTGAATTACTCTTACGTATAATATAGTCGGTTTAAATACTTAAACCTGTCGGATTATCCAATGATCCCGTGTATGGATTATCTGAGTATCAAATCATCCGATATTCTTATATACTTGACGAGATCATTAACATTAAGCTCAGTTTCGTATGGGGGTCCCCGATGATGAAATGTATCGGTTCATTCATGCTGACTATTTTGCTGATGGTTGTCGGAAACCTCGCCGCCTCCGGAACGGACGTGGCGGGAAGAAAGACCTGCGACGTCTCGAAGGCCATGAGCAAACTCTACAAGAACAGCCCGAAGAACATAGCGCGAATTTTGTACGACGATCGAACCGGCCTCGGATTTGGAGATCTCCAGACCGGGACGGGTCTGGACAGAAACAAGCTCAATCACGAGCTCATATCGATGAGAAACCTCGACCTGGTGAAGCTCGTCGACGGAAGATATTTTCTCACCTGGTACGGCGCTCTTCTTCTGGAGAACGCAGATATCTGCGAGAGGTCCCTCTCCGAGATGGGGGAAGACAAGCTATTCGAACCGGCGGACTCGGATTCTGTCGACTGAATAGGTCTACGCTGAATAGGTCTGTGTGGTGCGACGGGGCCGCACACCATCTATAGAAGACCTATCCCTTCCAGGGTCATCAGCCATCCGCCCCTAAGTCCACCGGCCGGTTTCAAGCCCAGAGTATATTCGAGAGACGACCCGGACTTGCCGCATATACGGCCAGCAGCTCACCGTCGATGAAAGGATTATATATAAGCAGATCTTGAAGGCCCGGAAGTTCTAGCTGGCCGACGAGATGGGAGGCCCGCCCACCGCTCCAGATCGACCAAACTGCGGTCTTCAAAGGAAAGGGCGTTTAGGGCGTTTGTTTGGGGCGTTTTATCGCTATCCCCATCCTGGAGAGGATTATATATGGAAAGAATAGACGAAGACATCTCCGAGCTGATCCTGCGGGCAAAGAAAGAGACCTCCTCGAAGCCGAAAGGGACCGACCCCATCTTCGACCAGATGAGGGGGGTGGACTGGCCGATAAAATGTACTGTGGGCCCCGGACTTGAAGGTGCGATAGCCTGTAAGAGCCGGGTCGGTTTCGTCAACGGATCTGAAGGGACCCTCATCTATCGCGGCTACGATATCTTCGACCTATCCGCCCACTCCACCTTCGAGGAGGTCTCCTACCTCCTCCTTTACGGCGAGCTTCCAACGGAGAGGCAGCTCGCTACTTTTGCAGGCCGCCTCAGTGAATTCCGGTTCCTCCCCAACACCCTGAGGATGATGGCGGGCGCCCCCCTGGAGTGGATGAATCCCATGGCGGCCCTCAGGATGGGGACGAACTTCATGCACCAGAGGCAGACCTGGCGGGATAGCGATGGCGGCAGGCCGTCCTTCGAAGACGCCATCGCCTCCGACGAGGACTCGATCCCCATGGAGACGAGGCCGACAGGAGAGGAGCACGCCATCTACGAGTTCCAGAGGCGCCACCTAAGACGGCCCCGGGATGCGAGGGCCGCCACCGACGACGCCGAGTCCATGGATAGCTGCATCCATCTCATCGCAGGGATGGCGACCCTGGCGGCGGCCATCGGCCGCATCAGGAGTGGCCGCCTTCCCATCGAGCCTGACCCCGAGCTCGGCCATGCCGCAAACCTCCTCTACATGATGACGGGTCGGCGGCCCACCCCCCTGGAGGAGAGGGTGATGGACGTAGCCTTGATCCTCCACGCCGACCACGGGATGAATGCCAGCACCTTCGCCTGCCTGGTGGTGGCGTCGACGATGTCTGACATCTACTTCTCCGTCGATGCGGGGATCGGCGCCCTCAACGGCCCCCTCCACGGCGGAGCAAACGAGGAGGTTACGAGGGTCCTGGGGGAGATCGGCTCTCCAGACCGGGTTCCGGCCTGGTACAGGGATGCCCGGAAGGCGGGTCGGAAGATCCCCGGCTTCGGCCACCGGGTCTACAAGACCTACGACCCTCGGGCCCGGGTCCTCGCCCCCCTGGCGGGGATGATGGCGGAGTCGAACCCCGATTGCAGCCAGATGTATTCGACGGCGAAGAGGCTCGAGGATGCGGTCGTCTCAGACCTCGGGGCGGAGAAGAGGATCTTTCCCAACGTCGACTTCTACTCCGGGATCGTCTACAACGCCATGGGGGTCCCCGACGACCTCTATACCGTCTTATTCGCCGTCAGCCGCGTCGCCGGCTGGACCGCCCGGGTGATGGAGTACCTCGATAACAACCGGATATTCAGGCCCCGGTCCCTCTACATAGGCGACTTCGACCGGGAGTACGTCCCGATGGAGAACCGATAGTAGCAAATGCCAAGTCTCCACAGCTGCGGAGACTTCCTGCAGAAAAAAAAGTCGATGAGAGCGTTGAAAACGCTCCCATTCCATCCTTTACCTGAAAAGGTCCATAAATCCGAGGAACTCCAGCCGAAGAGCCGTCCTCCAAGAAGGTCGAAGATCGCTGGAGGGGGTCTTGAATCTGTTTCATCGGTCATCGGTTAAGGAAATAAAATGCCTTTATCTTGAAGTTCATATTACGCTTTATGCGTTGAAAGAATGAGGTCAGAATTTGAGAACGGATTGCTGCACCCATTTTGATCCCGCCAGACTTGGAGGACTTGCTACCAGGAATGCTATTGGGTAGTGTACTCGTTTCATTGAATTGGCACCCTGAATGTCATCAGTTCTTTGATGGTCCAGACGTGATCAACGAGTCCTTCAGCCATCGCGGGAGTTCTCTGCATCCATTTCTTTCTACCTTGATTGACCTCTAACCTCAGAGACTTATGAGGTTTGACGAAATTGTACCATGCTTGGAAGAAGTCCAGAGCGTGAGTATGCCTTCTCAGGATTTTGCTGCAATTCATGCTCTTGCG
>NZ_JARFPL010000056.1:0-10144 GCF_029167205.1 Candidatus Methanocrinis alkalitolerans | reverse complement strand
ATTATCAGTCCATTATCAGTCCATTATCAGTCCATTATCAGTCCATTATCAGTCCATTATCAGTCCATTATCAGTCCATTATCAGTCCATTATCAGTCCATTATCAGTCCATTATCAGTCCATTATCGAAAGGCCGGTAGTGACCTCCCAATAGGTTGATTTTTATACTTGTAACTTGGTATTTATATCGAGGGATAGCAAGATGGCAAGGAGGGGTCCAAAGCCAAAGTTCATAGATGTGCCATGCCCTAACGAAGATTGTACTTTGCATGGTGTAACCGGCGAAGGAAACGTTATCGGTAGCGGTACATATATGACCAAAAGCGGGAAGGTCCAAAAGTACATCTGCCGCCACTGTGGTCGGGTATTTTGCGGGAGGACTAACACCGTCTTTTATGATCTGAGGACAGAAGAAGATGAGATCCTCATCGCATTGAAGATGATTCTGAAGGGCATGAGTCTTCGCGGAGTTGCCGAGGTTCTAGAAGTTAAGCTGGATACAGTGAGACGTTGGCTTTCGAGGGCTGCAGAGCACAGCGAAGAGGTAAACAAAGCTCTCATGAAGGACATCGTCGTCTCAAAGGTTGAGCTTGACGAGCTTTGGACCTTCGTTCAAAAAAACAAGTACCGAGAATGGAAGCATATGAAGACGATGGAACCTGGGTATAGGTAAGCTTTGCATCAGAATCCCGTCTTGTGGTCGCTCATGCTGTAGGAGAACGTAAGCAGTACATGGCTGATAAAGTGGTAGAGACTACTAAGAAGCGCATCGCATCGATGCCTCTCTTTGTTTCTGACGGTTTGAAGTTCTACACCAAGGCGTTGCTGAAATCATATGGCAAGCTGGTTGCCTTTCCAAAGACTTTAAGGAGAGGACGGCCAAGAAAGCCAAAGTTGGTGCCAGATGATGATCTGACCGGCATTTCGCATTAACGGTTTGAACGCTCATTAATTTTCCTGCTATCGATTTTTTGAGAATAGATATCAATCGACTCTGTATAGAGATCAAATAAGGCCAGCTTCATAAAGAATAAGAATATAATTATTAAATTTTTATAATATACTGAATTGTTAATATCGTGTTGACAAATTCTAGTAAAATTATTTTAAACAAAATTTGAGTTAAACGTTTGAATTTATGCACATTTTGGCAAGCAATAAATTCTTAATTTTGCATAGACTTACTGCGGAATGCCGGATCTGAGATACGCCCAGGTCATAAAGTTCAAAGCAGGAGGGTCGCGTACTCGCTCTACTGAAAATCGCCACTCGAATCGAATTCAAGGGACTTATTTTCCGCCAAACAGCCATTACGTCACCCGTTAGCGCTATTCAGTAATCTGGGTACGCGACCAGCAGGAGGAGCTATCAGGAAAGTCAAAAAGAAGGTGATATTCGGAAAGGATATCGATCCGAAGGACATTTCAACAAGCCTGGTCGAGAGACAGAACCTGACGTTGAGACAGGACAACAACCGCATATCGAGGAAGACCATCGGCTTCTCAAAGAAGATTTCTGAGCTTGATAAGCAAATGACACTCTACTTTGCCCATTTTAACTTTTGCAGAGGGCATTTGTCACTGATAAGTTTGGATTGTTTGGGGAGGAAAAGAAAGAACAGCCCTGCGAAGACAAGTGGTTTGACAGACCACAATTGGTCGTTAAGGGAGCTGTTGACTTATCCGTATCACAGAATATCAACCAGTTAGAGGCGCACCACCAAAAAAGGTGATGATTTACCCTTCCGGATCGAAGGACTCCGATGGAGATGAGCGATCGATCAGGGCGGCTGATGGTCTATCGATCTCGCCTTGATCTGAAGGACGCGATCGCCTTCCCGCAGCTGGCAAGGCACCTCAACGCCATCTTCTGGCTCGGCCATGAGCCGAGGCCGCAGTCAGGGCCAGCGTACCTCAACCGGTCTCCGAAGAGGCGGAACGCCCCGGTGAGCCTCTCCTCCAGAACCTCCACCGACTCGGCGGCGAATACCTCCCTCTCGAGCCTCTCGGGATCTCTCCAGAGGTTCGTATCGAGCCGGTCGTTGAGCCTCGCCACCAGGCCGTCGATGTCGGTCCTCGCGATCCCGGCCCTGATGAAGGCGTCGTTCTCCTCCAGGACCCTCCGGTCGATGAGCTTCAGGTAGTCGGGGTTGGCCGCAGACTCGACGCCGATGACGTTGATCCCGGGGACGGCGCAGGTTAGCTCCGCCATCAGGGGGGAGTGGAGGTGGATCTCGCAGTCGATCCTCCCGCAGGGGCGTGCCGCGATCTCCAGGGCATCTCTTATCTCGTCGTCGCCGAAGATGACGCTCGGGCTGATCCCCAGGGAAGGCTCGTCGATGGAGACGACGGCGACCTGGAAGTGGCGGCTCTTTTTCGCAGCTTCGATGAACCGTCCGACGCTTACTGCGATCTTCTCCAGGATGTCGGCATAGTCTGTGGCGGCAAACCGCGAGATGTACAGCTCCACGGGGCCTGTAACGCAGACCCTGATCGATAGCCTCTTACCCTCCCCCTCCATCATTCGCCCCAGGGCCTCCAGGGCCGAAAGCTCCAGGATCCGGGCCTCTTCCTGCAGGACGACGTAGGGGCTCTCGGACCTTTCGGGGTCTTCTATCGGGTCCATGAACATCCCGATCATATCCCGAAACTGGGGGTAGGTGGGCCTCTCGACCCCGGCCTCGATCTTCTGGGCCATGGCGTCCTTGACCAGCTCCAGGTAGGCCTCGCCCTCCGGGAGGCTCTCCCGCCTCATCCCTGCGGGGAGGGGGTAGCTTCCTATGTCGTCGAAGATGATATCAGGCCCAACATCCGCCATACTCTCACCCCCTATCCGCGGAAGAGCTCCGAGAGCTTCTCCTTGAAGGACCCGTACTCCCCGGCGACGAGGTCGAACCTCTCCTCCATCCCATCGAGGAGGGCCATGCTCTCGGGGACCGGTGGCTCCAGGCCTACGGCCCGAACTACCTCCTCGGGGAACTTGGCGGGGTCGGCGGTCTCAAGAGAGACGCAGGGGCTCCAGTCCTCGACCTCCTTCAGGTACCGAGCAAGCCCAGCCCAGCCGACGGCTCCGTGGGGCTCAAGAAGGGTGTCAAACCTGTTGTAGGCGTCGGATATCGCCGCCCTCGTCTCGGAGTCGGTGATGCAGACCGCGAAGATCTCCCGCCTCATCGCCTCGATGTCAGGGGCTTTGACGACCGTCCCGTTCTCGTCCATCGAGCCTTCGTAGAGCCAGAAGACTCTCGCGAGGTTGCTCGGGTGGCCGACGTTCATGGCGTTGGAGATGCACTTGACCGAGGGGCTGATCGGCCGGTAGTCGCCGGTGGAGAGGAAGCGGGGGAACTCGTCGTTCTCGTTTGTTGCTATCACGAATTTGTGGACGGGAAGGCCCATCCTCATGGCGATGAGGCCTGCCATGACGTTTCCGAAGTTGCCGCAGGGGACGGAGAAGACGATCTCGCGGTCTTTTGCCGCCACCTTCGACCAGGCGTAGAAGTAGTAGATCGACTGGGGGATCAACCGGCCGATGTTGATGGAGTTGGCCGACGAGAGGTTGAGGTCGGCGAAGTCGGGGTCGACGAAGGCCTGCTTCACCATAGCCTGGCAGTCGTCGAACTTGCCGTCGACGGCGAAGACGGTTACGTTCTCTCCCAGGGTCGTCATCTGCTTTCTCTGCCTTCCGGTCACCTCCTCTTCGGGGAAGAGGACGACGACTTTGATGTTATCCAGGCCGTAGAAGGCATGGGCGACGGCGCTTCCGGTATCCCCGGAGGTCGCCGTCAGGATCACCATAGAGCGGCCCTCCTCTTTTAGGAAGTACTGCATCAATCTACCCATCAGACGGGCGGCGAAGTCCTTGAAGGAGAAGGTGGGGCCGCGGTCGAGCCTCATCACGTACTTCTCGTCGTAGACCCGCTCGATCGGCACGGGAAAGTCGTAGGCGTCCTTCAGGATCGCGACGAGGTCATCCTCCGGGATCAAATCCCCCAGGTAGCGGCGCATCACGCAGAGGGCGATCTCGGGGTACTCCATCCCAGAGAAAGAGGCGAGCTCCTCTTTCGGGATGCTGGGGATTGAGTCGGGGACGTAGAGCCCCTTGTCGGGGGCCTGGCCTCGGAGGAGCGCCTCCTTGAAGTCGAGGAGCTCGGGGTGGCCGTTGGTGCTGGAATACATGATTTTCTTCATAGGTACGGAGGAATTGGGAGGGATCGTCCTTAAACTTTGTCAGGGTCGGGGACGGGGTCGGCGAAGGCGGCGTCGATGAGACTCAATCCATTGTCTTTTTGGTAAGCTTCGACTAATTCCAGGCTCATAGCGTCGAACTGCTCCTGGGTGTAGTTAAGCTCTGAAGCCAGGCCATTGGCCCAAGATTCCACTATCTCGAAGTTGTCGCTCTCGGTTGGGCCCAGTATCATGGCGCCCAGAGTGACCAGGCGCAATCCCTCTGCAGCGCGGCAGCGCCCTGATGCCATGATCCCGAGCTGACCAAAGGTCGATCCGATTCCATTTACATCTCCGATCTCCAGAAAGATCTCCATTGGTCATCGGTTAAGGATTCTCATCTCCGCGAACATAGAATAAATCTCGTCTTCAGATGCAGATTTATATCATCGCCACGATCGTTCTCTCTTAGAGGGAAGGGGGGCCATCTCAAATGGCAGAGACATATTCATTAGAAGAGAAGAATATAATTGAACGAGTACTTTGTGAAATGTTTTCACGAAAATTTTTGGAAGATTTAGCAAAAGAAACAGGACTCGTGAAACGTGAACGGAAAATAGACCAAGATATCATGTTTTGGTGGTGCTCTTTGATTCGGTTGATCCGGCATTTCGCATTAACGGTTTGAACGCTCATTAATTTTCCTGCTATCGATTTTTTGAGAATAGATATCAATCGACTCTGTATAGAGATCAAATAAGGCCAGCTTCATAAAGAATAAGAATATAATTATTAAATTTTTATAATATACTGAATTGTTAATATCATGTTGACAAATTCTAGTAAAATTATTTTAAACAAAATTTGAGTTAAACGTTTGAATTTATGCACATTTTGGCAAGCAATAAATTCTTAATTTTGCATAGACTTACTGCGGAATGCCGGGTTGATAATTCGATTAGAGTTTTTAGAGGCACTGCACATTAGCGTTTTTGAATTCGAGATGGACCAAAGGGTTATCTAACAAAAACAAGATCGGTATCGTTTCTCTTTGGATATATCAACCGAATCCAGGCGCACCACCCCTATCCATGGCTGAAAAGTCGTGGCCCCATTATTTCAGTCAGATTATAGTCTAACCGGCATTCCGCAGTAAGTCTATGCAAAATTAAGAATTTATTGCTTGCCAAAATGTGCATAAATTCAAACGTTTAACTCAAATTTTGTTTAAAATAATTTTACTAGAATTTGTCAACATGATATTAACAATTCAGTATATTATAAAAATTTAATAATTATATTCTTATTCTTTATGAAGCTGGCCTTATTTGATCTCTATACAGAGTCGATTGATATCTATTCTCAAAAAATCGATAGCAGGAAAATTAATGAGCGTTCAAACCGTTAATGCGAAATGCCGGGTCTAAAGCCAACCTGGCGGATACGAGTCATTCATCTTGATATCCGGGAAAGATTTATCTCGTTCTCGACTAACCGATATAGAAGTCAAACCTGAATGCTGAAAATTAGAGGCTGATGAAAAGTAGGGAGGGGACAGAGGAGTAGAGATCGAAGATGTCAAGAATCAGATTATAAAAGATAAATATATATTAACGTTTCACGCCCGCAGGAGAATGGGGTCGAGTACTCGATCTACTGAAAATCGCCACTCGAATCGAATTCAAGGGACGTATTTTCCGCCAAACAGCCATTACGTCACCCGTTAGCGCTATTCAGTAATCTGGGTACGCGACCGAGAATGGATGAGAGGGGCATTTACACCGATGATCTGGTTAATTTGATATTAGACGGGAGCATAATAGAAGATTATCCGGATAGCAAGCCATGCCCCTCTGCCCTCATAACCGGCGCCGTAGGCTTGCGGTATTGCCATGTTGTGGTTGCGTTATGCGAAAATCACTTGCGTATAGTCACGGTTTACTGGCCGGAGGATAAAGAATGGATGGACCATACGACGAGAAGAGTGAGCTGATCCCCGACGTCTGTAACTGCGGTCAGGGTAGACTACGCCGTGGCCTCACGGATTATATCACCAGAGTCCAGGGGTCCGTTCTGGTGATCAAGAACGTCCAGACCTTGATCTGCGACGTCTGCGACGAGGCTTATATCACACCAGACGCCTCAAGAGAGATCGACAAGATCATCAGGGACTTGCGGGATGGAAAGCTCCTTGCAAAGCCTATCGCGGCCGGCGAGGTCGACCTCAAGATGAAGGAGTCGGCCTGACCCGATCGGGATGGAACGCCGGGCGCGATCTCTTCCCATTCCGGCGCCCCGAGGGCGAAGACCTCCCTCTCTTTCGATCTGTCGCCTCGATTCTCGGTAGATAACCATTTACGTATACTATCCATGATAGGAAAGTCGTGACCCCCCCCCCCACCACCACCACCATTGGACAGCCTCTAAAGCGAAGCTCGTTGGATTAGCTCTGTAACAATCCCGGAAAGATCAGCGTTTCCACTTGATGCCGTCGCCCTTTATCTTTAATATGCCGTTCTTCTCCAGCGACCTTGCGATCTCCTGGCCGACATCTCTGCCGTTCACCTTCAGTATGTATCCGTCTTCTTCTGCCTGTAAAGCGCACATTTCGTAGAATCTCTTAGCGTCCATCTTGCCGGAGGAGGACTTCCTGAGGTTGGAGATCATCTCGCCCAAATAGTAGATCTCGAAGAATTCGTCCTCGTATTCATCTCTGAACTCCTCGTCCAGCTCATCTACAAGGATGGCGGAGAACTCGTCGATGAAGACCGCTGCCCTCGGATTGAATGTCAAGATCGTGGTGATCTTCGCAAATCTGGATTCCTCTTCGTCATCCTCCGGAAGATATGGGATCCGTACGATGGGGTCGTCGAGCCGATCGCCCACATCTTCTCCCACTTCAATTTTATTGCGAGATAAGACCTCGTATACAAGGGACTGCGCATCGGAGATCTTGCCCAGGTCGTTCATCATCTCAGTGAAGTTCTCCATTTTTGCCTTCCGCTCTTCAAGAGAGAGATTACCTTCCATGATATCACGAAATAGCTGCCTCTTTTCGTTCACTTCTGGGTCCAGCTCCATCTGAAACATTTGATTGAAGTTCTCCGGGGTAGCGCCTCTGGAGAGGACGGATCGTAGGGCGTCTATATATCGCTCGCAATCTTGGAAATCCTCCTCATCGAGTTCTTCCTTCAGCTCGCTCATCCTGCCTTCCAGATGGTCGATGGAATCACTCCAAGCGGTGGAGAAGGTTCTGACGTCCACCTTCATCCCGGCTTCTTTCAGGTGATTTGCGATATCCCTGGCCACATCCTCGCGGTATTCACCCACTTTGAACATGGTTTTTTACTCCGTTCTGCATCTTTAAGAAGATTGCTCCGCCTTTCAACTGGATAAAATTATGATAACTTGAGGGGGCTTTCGACCGTCTCTCGGGTATTGCTCTCGATCTCCTGGATGATGGGGATGGCCTTCACGATCTGGCCGGCGGTGAGGATCATGGCGAAGTCGGTCATCTTTGGAACGAAAACGTCAAAGTCTCCGATCAGAACTTCGGATACCTCCGCCTCCTCTGGCTTTTCGGTCTTTGCAAAGGCGGAAAAGTCTATCACCGCCTCCCTCGACCCCTGTACGATAACCAGCACCTTCTGCTGCCGATCTCTGCCTGCCTGGTTTGAAGCAGCAAAGCCATCGACCCCCAGAAGCATCGCCTGTTTCATCAGGAAGTATCTGTAGCCCACGCCGTGGACTTTGGGTCCGATGATCTCGATCTTCTCTTTCGTCCTCATCTCACTCATGATCCCATGCTCTCCCATCTGACGGCGGGCATACAGTGGCGGATATAATCTGAAGCTCGCCCTTCTAAAGATGTTGACTCTAAAGATGTTGACCGCCTAATATATATGGGTTTCAATGGGGCCTTCAGGCTCCATAGATTACCTCCATTCTGGCCAGAATAGAGCGCCGCCTGAAGGGATTTCGAATCGACTCCCTATCCACCAGGTCAATTTCTCGACCGGTTATCTTCTTCAACTCCTCGATCATTTCCACCCAGTCGAAGAGGCTCCATCGGGCATGCTTGACGAAGGTGACCAGAAAATCAACATCGCTCTCCGATCCAAAATCTTCCCGGAGAACCGATCCGAAGATAGCCATCTCCTTTATCTTCCATCGACGGCAGAAGTCTTCGATCTTCTCCTTGGGTATCTCGATTTTGGATGGCATAATTGAGATTAACCCCTCGACTTAGAAGTTATTTGTGCTCGAAGCGATAAAGATATGCCTTCAGCCTTCGGATTCAGAAAGGCAGCCGAGAATGTCAGAACTGGAGCTGAAATGCTCGAATCTCAGAGAGAGGAGATCTCAATCCAGTTCGTTCCTTGATCCTCCCCTCTCAGTCTGCTCGACGAGAGATCACATCGCCGACGCCCTCGCCAGGGGCGCCGCCCTCCTCTGCGGCGGCCGGGAGCCGGAGGGGGAAGAGTTTCGGAGTGGCTTCTTCTTCTTCCTCCCCACGGTCCTGGATCGGATGGACCACTCCATGAGGATGATGAGGGAGGGGACCATCGGCCCGGTGGCGCCGATGATCAGCTTTTCGACCGACGAAGAGGCCCTCAAACTTGCCAACGCCTCCCGGTACGGCCTTGCCGCCTACGTCTTCACCGGGGATATGACGAGGGGGCTGTGGTTCGCCGAAAGGCTGGAGGTGGGGTCTGTCGGGGTCAACACCACAAGCCCCATCGTCCCGGGGGCCCCCTTCGGTGGGTGGAAGGAGAGCGGTTTGGGGCGAGAGCGGTCCCGATCGGCCTTGTACGAGTACATGGAAGAAAAGCACATTCGGATCGGGCTTGGAGGGGAGATCTAAGGCTCTGGGGCGAAGAGGGGGCAGAGGGGAAGAGGGGGCAGAGGGGAAGAGGGGGCAGAGGGGAAGAGGGGGCAGAGGGGAAGAGGAGCCTGCGACAGATAATGAGCGGAGAGGCGATCCGAGGGGATCGCCTCATTCTGTCAATTTTGTCTCCAGGACCACCGATAGGCAGCGGGGGCGAATGGGGGAAATAGTAGGCTGGTTTGGGAGAGGGACTTTTGGACTATGAGGGCTACTCACCGACCAGCTTCGGATGAGCCTCGGTTTTTCAGCCATGGATAGATGCGGGCTCCAAAGGCATCGCTATGACCGTCCTATTGCCCCTGATGCAACCCTCCTGAGAAAAGCCGACAATCCCCGTTTATCCTTGGGAAAGGACCACTCCTTCCCGACCTTCTCCTCGGTGAGACAGGGCACTACCTTCAGAATCTCGCCCCCGGCTTCCTCCATCACTTTCTTGATAAGCCTCGTCGCCTCGCCGGTTCGTTGATCCGGCACCTCCAGAAGGATGCTGTCGTGAACCGCATTCACCAGCTTGAAGGCAGTATGCTCAGGCTTTGCCAGCTCCCTGTAGAGCCTGCCGAGGGCGATCTTCTGAAGATCAGCTCCCGTCGCCTGGACGGGGGTGTTGATCAGGGCATTTCTGTGATCTGGATCGACGTACCTCAAACGCCCCAGAGCCGATCGGGAGACCTTGTAGCTCCGCCCGTCTGCCGTCAGAGTTGGTGCTCCGAAAGTGACCTTCTGCTGCCAGCCTTTCAGCCCCGGATAGGACCTGTAAAACCGGTATAGAAACTCCTGGGCGTCTTTCTCCGTCAGGTTCGGAAGCATGCTTTTGACCATATTGGCGCCACCTCCGTATATCGTCCCGTAGTTGAGGGTCTTGGCGATCTGCCTCTCCTCATTGGTGATCTTCGCCTTCTTGAAGATCGCCTGGGCCGTCTCTCTATGCGGATTGTCAACGCCGGTCTAAAACTGTCCAATTATGGCGGTATAAAACTGTCCACCTACAGATAAGGCTTCTGCTTGACCAGACCACTTCTCCCAATTATAGAGAATAGCTCTTGGGGATCAGTCCCTGCCGTTTTCGTTCCTTCAGCCTGTAGCTATCCCCCTTGAT
>NZ_JARFPL010000055.1:0-11690 GCF_029167205.1 Candidatus Methanocrinis alkalitolerans | reverse complement strand
AGTGCCGAAGTCGCTATCGGATCGGGTCCATGGATGTCCTCAATGCGGGCTGGTCATGGACCGTGACGAGAATGCGGCGATAAACATTCTGAGACTGGGACTACAGTCTCTGCCAAAAGCTAGAAGCTCCGCCCTTCAGGGCGGGGAGTAGTCACCCTCATGAAGCTCCACGTCAACAAGAAGGGGGTTCGCGTCCTGGGGATCGCCGAGAGCTTCAGGAAGTCGGAGCCGGCATCCTGTCTCGCGGGCGTGGTGATGCGAAAGGATCTGAGGGTCGACGGTTTCGGTTTCGCTCAGATATCCGTCGGCGGAGACGATGCCACCGAGGGAGTGCTGGAGATATTCAGGGGGCTTGATAGGCGTGACATCAACGCCGTCCTCCTGAACGGGTCGGTGATCAGCTGGTTCAACATCGTCGACCTCGAAACGGTCCACAGGGCGACGGACGTCCCTGTGGTGAGCCTCACATACCAGGAGTCGGAGGGGCTGGATGGATACATCAGAGAGTACTTCTCCGAGCCGGAAGCTAAGCTTGATCTATACAGGGAGCTCGGGCCCCGGGAGGCCTTGAGGCTGAAGACGGGGTTCGTCGTCTACGTCAGGTGCCTGGGGGTCACCGCCGAGGAGACGAAGGGGCTTCTCAACTCTTTCACCCTGGACGGCAGGGTCCCCGAGCCCCTCAGGGTGGCGAGGCTCCTTGCGAGGAGCGCTATTGAGAGCGGACGCCGGTCGGATCCGCGCATGAGATGAAGCATCCGGAGATGACGGGGCTGTGAGGTTTAAGGGCGCGAGTCTGGAGAGTAAGCCCCCTTCTGTTGGTGCCTTTCGGCATTGGCGGCATTCGGCTAAGCGCCATACCCGGGCGTTGGCTGGACTCCATCGATCGCCCTTATTTTGGCTTGCACCCGCAGGGGTTCGCCGTTTCATCTGCCTCCCGCCCGACCTCAGCCTTTCGGCATCATGGCATTTGAGCGGTGCAGTATCGTTTCTGTGCCAGAGCCAGAGCTCTCGCCCTACACCCGAAAAGGTGTCTGCGTGTCCAGAGGTGGGGGGACTTTCCACACCGGCGAAGGGTTCGCCAGCGGCAGCCGCCCTTCCACTCTCGCGCCCGGGCGGCATAGGGGGAGAAGATATAAAAAGGCTTCGTGGCGAGGGGCGCCGGCGGGCCGCAGGTCTTCGACGGTCCGGTCCCTCCATCCCTCCCCAGTCGGCGGGGCTCAGGCCTCCTCTAAGGCCCCTTCTATCTTCCAGACGGAGAAGTTGTCAAAGCCGATGGTGACGTTCCCCCCGCCGCAGGCGGTCGTCCCGGCCATCAGCCCCACATTCCCTTCGGGGAAAGTTTCGTCGGCGTAGTTGGCGAGATGGATTCCGTTGGCGAAGAAGGATAGCGTTTCTCCATCTCGTTTAACCTGGATGAGGTTCGTCGTCTTTCCCAGGTTGATGGCGTCGGACTTCGTCCAGGGGTCGTTTCGGGTCCAAGATCCCCCCTCCCTCTTGAGGAACCTGTAGTAACCGTCTGCGGATATCAGGAAGAGGTAGTAGTTGGACCAGTCCATCCAGCCGGTCATGAGGCCGTAGACGTTGTCGTCGGAGCCGGCGATGGTGCTTGCCTCCACCTCCACTATGGAGTCGCCGAAGGACTTTCCGGATTGGACCCTCCTCCATGAGTCGGCGGTGACGACGTTTATGACGTACATCCCGTCCTGGTAGCTGTAGCTGTAGTTCTCATCCGAGGAGCATCCCCAGGAGCCTCCTACCTTGGAGGTCGAAAAGTCGTCGATGAAGAGGAGCTCCCCCTTCTTTAGCTCCCAAGTCCCCGTCTCCTCGCCAGCCGAAAGAAAGACAGACCCGACCACGGCCGCCAGGAGCAGGGGGAGAGCCATTCGAGATGATGGTTTCATATATACAATCCTCCGAATACTTCTCGATATCTTTCGAGGGCGGATAGAAAGGCCGCCCTCCAAGCCCGCATATCGGCGGCGTAATGGGGGCTGGAGATGATAAGTATTTATCCGCCGCCTTATCAGCGTCTTATCCGCACCTTCTGAACCCCCTCCGGCTTTCTGAACCCCAGAGGCGGGACCGTTCGCAGGGCGGGGTGGCGGGCGGCGAAAAAAGGCACAGGCCGCTAAAAAATATTGGATAATTTTCAGGGAGTTTCCTCTTCGGGATCTTTTAAAATCAGCTCGATCTGTTGCTTCAGCACTGGCACGTCGTCCTCAACGACGGACCAGATAAGATCAGGATCCACCTCGAAGTAGCGGTGGACCAAAATGTGGCGCATCCCCACGATCTGCAGCCATGGCATCTGATCCATGCTCGTCTTTGAGTTCATCTGAGATGGCACGAGCAGCCTCTCCGATGACCTGAAGGTGATGAAGAATCCAGTTCTGGATCAGCTCATCGTCTTCAAAGGTCTCCCGCCCTTTCGAGGCGTACTTCTCGATTCGCTCTATCGCCTCGGCGATGTCCAAAAGCCGTCTCCTATCATCCCTCATAGCGCCACGGCTTCTTTTAAAACCTGGTCCCTGATCCGCTTTCGAAGCCCTCTCTCGGTCACTACGTCCACGGGGCAGCCCAGAAGGTCCCGAAGGTCCATCAGAAGGCAGCCAAGGTCGAGGAGGCTGCCACCAGGTTCCATGTCGACGAGGAAGTCCAGGTCGCTTGATTCGTCCGCCTCGCCCCGAGCCACCGATCCGAAGATTCTGACGTTGTACGCCCCGTGTTCGGCCGCCGTCTGGAGTATCTCCGTCCTCTTCTCCCTGAGAAGATCGCTTTTGTCCATGACCAAACCACCCGATCCGCCCGATCAATAATGCACACCATATCTTTTGGTATGTCCACCTTTCGGCCTCGGAAGATCGTCGCTGAAATGATCTCATCATCAAGAAACGTGGGGGCCGATCGCCCCCGGCGGCGTCGGGGGGCGGGGCAAGAAGGGTGGCGGCATCATTCGGAGAGGGGGGGCGAGGTGGCGCCGGATTGAAGGTGTGCCGTTAAGCTAAACTATTTATAGTTCGATCGTTCTTTAAATAGATTGGGAGATTTATATGCCAATAGTAATGGTTGATGAAAATACGGGGAAAGAGAAAGTAATTACAGAAAAAGATGTAAAAATCGAAAAACACCCTGATTATGTAGAATCATACGTTGTAGGTACTCAAGGGGGACCATTTGGGCCATATGATTTTAGGATGTCTTTTTATGATATTAAACCTGAAAAAGACGAAAATGGAAACATGTATGAAAAACGCATTGTTAAGTCAACAGTAGTCATGCCATATGCTGCTGCAAAACAACTAAGCATTTGGCTTCAGAAACATTTAAGGAATTACGAAGAGTTAGCGGGTCATGAGATCTATGTAGGAGAGAAAGAACTAGGCGTAATGTCTGACACTGATCGAGCATGATTGAAATTGAAAAAACAAAAGATGCGTCAGGCACTACTCGTCAGAAGTTAAAACTTACTGAGGATGACGCAGCCCGTTTTGATGTTACTCAATGGATATCACCCGTAACAGATACTGAAATAGATGTACAGAATTTGCTTTCGATCGAGTTAATTGAGGATGAATTCTACAAAAAATTGATTGATGAAATTAATGCTCTTTACAATTATAAATTTCCAACATCCTTATACATATTGATACGAAAATTATTGGAGAATCTCCTTATCGAGATTTTACGTAAAAAATACGGCACAAGGGAAATAGAATTATATTTTAATATACATAAAAATAGATTTAACGACTTTTCAGTTTTATTAGATAATTTTGAATTAAAATTAAATGATTTTAAGACAATCACATCCGGTCTCGATGCAGATACAATAGCTAAAATGCGAAAATATAAAAAAACAGGTAATGCTGCTGCTCATTCTATTGATACGAACATTACAATAGATAAGATCCGCAATGAGAAAGATGATATAAATTTCATAGTAAACCTTTTATTAAGACTCTGGCGTACTATCGTTTAATGTCATTACTGCTAAAATAATTTATAGTTGTTACATTATTAAGTTCAAGCGTTTGTCTGCTAACAGCTAAATGATCGCGGCCATCCTGCAAGCGACGATACCTGCAATAAAAACAATATCTTCATGTCCGGCTGTATCCCTAATCTCACCCCGTCGGGCACAGGATCGAGAGAACCTTGCACAGATCCTCGTCCAGGGCCTTCAGGTCCTTCCGGATCTTCTCGTCCTTCATCATATCGCTCAGGTAGTGGAGACGGCCGACGACCTCCTCGATCTGGGCCTCCGCCTCCTCGCGCCCCTGGCGGACGGTGGAGTAATATACCTCGGCGTGGTCCCGGTCGACCTCGATGCCGAAGAAGTCGTAGTCGAAGAGCCCCTTGAACTCCAGGATGATCGGCTTGAATATCGACCGCTGCCGGGGGATGTAGAAGTCCTCCAGCATCTTGCGCAACAGCTTGTTCTCCACGTAGCCGATGTCGTTTCTCAGATACCCCTTCCCGTGGATGTACCGGGAGTAGAAGACGTTGTAGGCGATGGTGGAGGTGAGGTCGGTGGCGAGCTTCATCCGGAACTCCCACTCCTCGCCGAAGAGGACGACCCCCTCCTGGCTGAGGATGTGCCTCGCATCGATGATGATGCCGTCGTGGAAGGCGATGATCACCTGGTCGACGTCAGGCCGCTCCTCTCTGATCAGAACCTCCTTCACCCCGGAGCCGAAGACCTCCTCCGCCGCCTCCTTCGTCGACCCCAGGGTATAAAAACGCCGGAGCATCTCCAAAAGATCGCCCATCTTCTCCATCACTGGCTTTGTGGTCCTTCGGCCCTGATAAATATTTTGTCGTATTCTTCGGCCGGATCGCATATCTTTATCATCTCTCGGGTCGACCCCTCCTCGGGTGAAGAAGATGATCGAGATCACAGATGCTGCGGCGGAGAAGCTCCTCATGAGGGCGGAGGAGGGCAAAGTAGTCAAGCTCTTCAAGACGAGCCCCCCAGGCGAGCTTCCCAGGTTCGCCCTGGGCCTGGGCCCCTTCAACGAGAAGGACCTGGTCTTTGAGAGCAACGACGTCCAGGTCTACATCAACCCCAGCGATTATGAGGAGCTCCGGGTCGCCGTCATCGACTTCGTCGACGACGAGAGGGGGAGGGGCTTCGTCGTCATCAAGGGGCAGACCGACGCCTGCGGCCTCGTCAGCTGCGAGGAGTGCGGCGAAGAAGATACCTGCGAAGAGTGATCCGACGGGCCATTAGAAGAGTTGCCAGAAGAGCCATCTGATGAGTGAGGAGGCCGGAGATCCGGGAGGTGAGGGGATGGGATGGGATGGAGGACCCAGGAATCTTGGGCCGGGGATGGCGCCCTTCCCCCCCGACGGCATCGATCGACCAGGTTCCGGTCAGCCGACGAAAATAAGGATCAGGGCCGATGCCGCCACGGCGATCCCTATCGCCGTCGCCACCAGCCGGAGGGCGGGCTTGAGGTCTTTCGTCGTTGGGTCCCTTCCCCCGTCGCCGACGACGTAGACCCCCGGCTTCTCGAGCCTTATCCCCAGGGACCCCGCCGCTGCCGCCATGGGCCATCCGGAGTTGGGGCTCGGGGTATTTCCGGAGTCCCGGAGGGCGGCCCTCGCAGCCTCCCCCGCCCGCCGGGGCCGGGCCGCCGCAATCATCGGAAGGCTCAGCCTGGCGGGTCCCCAGTTGGCGAGGTCGTCGATCTTCGCCGAGGCCCAGCCCAGCTCCCGGAGCTCCTCGGTCCGATAGCCCAGCATGCTGTCCAGGGTGTTGGTCGCCTTGAAGGCGAGGGCTGCCTCCACCCCCAGGCCGAACGGCGAGAAGAGGATGTAGTAGAATAGGGGCGATACGACGGCGTCGACGTAGTTCTCGGAGAGGGACTCGATCACCGCCGACGTCGCCTGGGTCGCTGTAAGGCCGTCGGGGTCTCTGCTCACCAGGGCCGGGAGAAGATCTTTCGCTCCGTCGAGGTCCTTTTCTACGAGCCTTCCGATATCCCTGGACGTCTCCAGCAGGCACCTTATGGCGATCGTCGACTTGAGGAGGTACGCCGCCACGAAGAGGCCGAGGCCGACGCCCAATATTTCTACGCGGTCTGCTGCCGCTATCAGAAGATGGCCGCAAGCCGCCGCTACGAGGATGACGAAGAGGGCGATCAGGAGGCCCATCCCCTTCGCCGGCCTCGCCCGCCTCTTGAGGCCTCCTATCATCCTCCCCATGAGGACGACGGGATGGACCCTCGTCGGCGGTTCCCCAAAGGCGAGGTCCATCGCCACCGCCAGGGCGAGGACGATCAGCGGTCCGGATATCGCAAGACCTTCAGGGATCTGAGGGATCATGGGCGCACCTTTCATCTCTCCCCTTCATCTCCGACGGGATCACGGAGCGTTGGTGGATCATAGCCTCTCCTCCAACTCGATCCAGATCTCTTCGAGGTCCTCTCCCCTGATCAGCTCCTCCATCACCCTCGCCGCCACATCGGGGTCGTGAAGGAGGACGCAGAGGTCACATGACCATTCTCCGTCTACCATCCGCCCTCCGGTCCTCTCGTCGGTGCAGGGGTAGAAGGGGCAGAAGCAGAAGGTACAGTCCTGATCAGGAAAGTGGCACGGGTAACGATCGCAGCTCAGCCTCTCCATCCCAGCACCTTCTCCAGAGCCGAAACAAACCTCTCGTTCTCCTCTCTTTCCCTCACCGCCACCCGGACGTAACCCTCCCCCAGGCCGAAGGACCGGCAGTCCCGGACGAGGACCTTCTCCTTCTCCATCCTCTCGACGAGCTGCCAGGATGGAAGGCCGGTTCTTGCCACCCCCACCAGGATGAAGTTGACGGAGCTTTCTACGGGATCTAGTCCGAGGCGGAGAAGCTCCCCTGTCAACCACGCCAGCTCCTCTTTTATCACCTTTCTGCTCCGAACGAGGTGGTCGCCCCGGGATAGGAGGTGGGCTCCCGCCGCCGAGGCGAGGGAGCTTATGCTCCAGGGAAGGCGAGTCCTGTTCATCACCTCGGCGAGGCGGTCTCCAGCGACCCCGAAGCCAAGCCTCATCCCCGGAACCCCGAAGGACTTGGTGAGGGACCTCGCCACAAATAGGTGCTCCATCCCGGGGGCCATATCCGCCACCGTCTCGGAGGGGTCTGAGAGCTCTATGAACGCCTCGTCTACGAATAGGAAGGTCTCAGCCCTCTCGCACCTTTTGGCCAGATCCGCGATCATCGATCTTGGCAGGAGGATCCCTGTGGGGTTGTTGGGGTTACAGATGAAGACCGCCTTCGCCCTGTCCAGGAGGGGGTCGGGTAGAAAATCCTTCGGATCTATCGGCCCATCGATCCCCCTCTGGACGGGGACGATCTCCGCTCCGAAGAGGCGGGACTGGGCCGCGTACTCGCCGAATGTCGGCTCAGTGATAACCACTTCGTCCCCCGGCTCGACGATCGCCTCGGCGAAGAGCCTCATCAGCTCCGAGGAGCCGTTCCCCGGAACGACGTTCTTCGCTCCGACCCCCACGAACTTTGCGCAAGCCTCCCTGAACTCGATATAGTCGTTATCCGGATAATGGCCTATCCTCTTCATCTCCCGCGCTATCAGGTCGTCGAGGGGAGGGTGGCCCAGGGGGTTTATGTTGGCGCTATAGTCCAGGAGTTCCTCCTGGCGGATTTCGAGGCTTGTGGCCATCGACCTTATCCTCCCGCCGTGGTGGCAGGCCTCGGCACCTGCGAAGCTCTCTTTGATCTTCATCTATGATCGCCCCCCTCTCCAGCCTTAACGCATTTCAACCTGGCGGACTGATCTCAACCTGGGTGGATTTTTATCAATTTGGTTGGATATCCTTCCATCAAAACATAACCCGTAATTTTTAACATTAAATCGCCATCACGATTTCACAAACTTAAATGTATATGTGTTCTAATCAATAAGCTAAACAATAATATTTTCATTATATTAGTTTCTAATCCGAAAGGGTTTTATGTCCTACAGGTGACTACCCAGCAAACCAGAGTATAGAAGGTGGTCAAGCATGGATAAGATGGAAGGCAGCTTTGCCGTTGAGGACATGCAAAATGTCCAGATCAACATCGGCGCGATAGTGAAGGAGGTGGAGGAGTGGGACCAGCCCATGGGCCCCTTCCCCTATCCGAAGATCGCCACTCTCCGGGACTGGGACTATAAGATATTCCAGAGGTACAAGATCATGTACTCTCCGATCAGCGATCGGTGTACCCTCTGTACCTACGGCCCCTGCGACCTTACCGGCGACAAGAGGGGAGCCTGCGGCATAGATCAGGCCGCCCAAAATGGTAGAATAGTACTGCTCGCCTGCCTGATGGGGGCCACCGCCCACTGCGCCCATGGCCGACACCTCTACCACTGGTGTCTTGAGAAGTTCGGGGACCTACCCGTCAACATGGGCGACGAGATCCTGGTGGACGCCCCCATAACAAGGACGATCGCCGGGATCAAGCCCAAGACCCTCAAGGACTTCGGCCCCGTCCTCAGCTACTTCGAAGAGGAGGTATCCCAGCTTCTCGCCTCCACCCACACCGGTATGGAGGCCGACTACCGTGACTTCGAATCGAAGGCGCTTCACGCCGGCATGCTAGACCACCTGGGGATGGAGGTCTCAGACCTGATTCAGATCATGGCCTACGACATGCCCCGGGGAGACGAGAACGCACCCCTCGTCGAGTGCGGCGTGGGAACCCTCGACAAGAACAAGGCGATCCTGATCACCTACGGCCACAACCTCGCGGCCTCCTCTGAGGCTATGTTCTACACTGAGGACAACAAACTCTGGGAGAAGGTTGACATCGGTGGCGTATGCTGCACCGCCCACGACAACATCAGGATCGGTGAGGGTCTCGGGTATCCCAAGGAGATCAGCGAGAAGTACAAGGACATAGGGACCAAGGCGAAGATCGCCGGAGCCATAGGCTGGTGGAGGAAGATGGTCCGGGCAGACGTCATGGACTGCGTCATGGTCGACGAGCAGTGCGTCTGGACCGACGCCGTCAACGAGTGCTCCAAGCTCAAGATCCCGATGATCGCCTCCAGCGAGAAGATCATGATGGGCTTCCCCGACAGGACCAACGATCCCGTCGACGAGATCGTCGACGACCTGGTGAGCTTCAGGATGCCGGGGGTAGCCGTCCTCGACCCCGCCAAGGCTGGGGAGGTGGCTGTGAAGACCGCCATTGCCGTCAAGCCGAAGCGGGCCGAGATCAGAGAGGCGGACCCCTTCCTATCGGAGGAGGATTTCAAGAAGTACGCCGAGTCCTGCACCTACTGCCACTCCTGCCAGTTCGTCTGTCCCCCCCACATCAAGATCGGTGACGTCGTCCGGGCCGCCGCCGAAGGGAACCTAGAGCCCTTGAGCAGCACCTACGAGATCTGCGTCGGCTGCAGAAGGTGCGAGCAGGCATGTCCCCAGGATATACCGATCCTCAGCCTCTACGCCTTGGCCAACAAGGAGTACATCAGAGACCAGAAGTTCAAGATAAGGGCCGGCAGAGGTCCCGTCAAGGACACGGAGATCAGGCGTGTAGGCGCTCCCATCGTCCTGGGGACGATCCCCGGTGTCATCGGGATCGTAGGATGCAGCAACTATCCCAACGGAACCAAAGAGGCCTACGACATCGCAAAGGAGTTCGTCGACAGGGGCTTCATCGTGGCGGCGTCCGGCTGCATGGCCATGGACATGTCCCTCTACACCGACGAGGAAGGAAAGACGATCTGGGAGCAGTACCCCGGAGGCTTCGACGGTCGCAACATCTGTAACATGGGTAGCTGCGTCGCCAACGCTCACATCAGCGGCGCCACCATCAAGGTAGCCACCATCTTTGCCGGGAGGAACGAGAGGGCGAACTTCGATGACATGTCAGATTACACCCTCAGCAAGATCGGCGCCTGCGGCATCGCCTGGGGAGCCTACTCTCAGAAGGCAGCGGCCATCGCCACCGGCATCAACCGGATGGGAGTCCCCGTAGTCGTCCAGCCCCACAGCGTCATGTACAGGAGGTCTTACGTCGGCAGGACCGACAAGAAGGAGGACTGGGAGATCATCGACGCCAGAGATGGCTCGCGGGTCTACTGCGAGCCCGCACCCGAGCACATGCTCTACATCGCCGAGACGAAGGAAGAGGCGATGCTGATGATGGCGAAGCTCTGCATCCGGCCCAGCGACAACAGCCAGGGGAGGATGATCAAGCTGACCCACTACTGCGACATCAGCATGAAGTACTTCGGCTGTATGCCTCCAGACTGGCACGTCTACGTCCGCCACGCCTCAGACCTCCCCCTCAAGTGGAAGGAGGATATGATGAAGGAGCTGGAGGCCAAGCACGGCTGGGGGATCGACTGGAAGAGGAAGGCTATCTTGAGCGGCCCCATAAGGAAGATGGACGTAAGCTTCGACCCGACGAACATCGAGAGGAAGATCAGGACGAAGAAGTGAGGAGGCGATAGAAATGGCAGTAGACACCACCAAGAACGCTGTTCCCTTTGAGATGGCCCAGATCCCGGGGCCCGAGATGGCGAAGGCCTACAACACCAAGGTCATCGGAGCCATCCTCAAGAAGGCGAAGAGGCCCCTCCTCGTCGTCGGGGCCGAGCTCTTCGAGGACCCCGTGATGTTCGATAAAGCGATCGAGATCGGAAAGATGGGTGTGCCGATAGCGGCCACCGCCCATTCCATCAAGGGGTTCATCGAGAGGGGCTACACAGAGAACGTCACCATGATCGGGCTACATCCCCTGACGAGCTACCTCCGGTTCAAGGACTGGCAGGGGCTCGACGGCAAAGGTCAGTACGACGTGGTGATCTTCACGGGTATCTTCTACAAGTTCGCCAGCGCCATGTTCTCGACGCTGAAGAACTTCAACAGGGATATCAAGAGGGTCTCCATCGACCGGTACTACCACGTCAACGCCGACATGACCTTCGGAAACCTCGCCTTCAACCCCGACCAGTACCACGAGGCGGTGGACGAGGTAATCGCAGCGATGGCGAAGTAGAATTTATTTTTTCCTTTTTAGAAAAACGGAGTTGTAGAAATGGCAGAAGAAATCGAACTGGACATGTCCCCCATGTACGAGGGGGAGCGGATCAGGAAAGGCGACATCTGGGTTGAGATGGGCGGTCCCAAGGCGGACGCCTTCGAGCTCTCCGTCGCAGGAACGATGGACGATGTACAGGACGGCAAGGTCACGGTAGTCGGTCCCGACATCAGCGAGATGGAAGAGGGTAAGACGATCCCCTTTGGGATGGTCTTCAAGGTCGCAGGCGAGCTGATTGAGAAGGATCTCGAGTCGATCATCGAGAGGCGTAACCACGCTCTCCTATCCTACATCCACGGCTGGATGCACTTAAACCAGAGGGACGCCATCTGGATGAGGGCGGGCCTCGACCTCAAGAAAGCGGGAGTTACCTCCTTTGAGCAGATATTCAAGAACGTCATGAACCTCTACAAGGCCGAGATGCCTTTCATCGAGAAGATGGAGGTCACCATCCTCACCGACCCAGCGGCCGTCGCCAAGGGTCTTGAAGAGGCTCATGCCGCTTACGGCGCAAGGGACGAGCGCGCCAAGGGTCTCCACGACGAAGAGGTGGACGTCTTCTACGGCTGCACCCTCTGTCAGGCCTTCGCCCCGACGAGCGCCTGCGCCGTCACCCCCGACAGACCATCACTTTGCGGTGCCATCACCTGGT
>NZ_JARFPL010000054.1:0-12070 GCF_029167205.1 Candidatus Methanocrinis alkalitolerans | reverse complement strand
TAGTTGATCGAGGAAAAATTGTCAAAGTCATCGTGCATCTTAGCGAATCGCAGATTGTCATTCTGAGGCTGTTGGGGCCAGAATGCGAAAATTACTACGGGCTGAACTGAAGGTGCGGAATGTGGGCTTAATGTTAAAGCCTGGCGTGGGCTAAATACATCTCCCCATCTGATCATGCCATACATAGGTAGGCGATTTATAGCATGCGGATTTGGATTCACCATTTCATCTGGCACTAGAGATAGGGGACCATTGTTCGTTGACTTCTTGCGCATCAATTCCATAGACGCTCTTTTTGCCACATCCAGATCCACATCTGTTGGCAATCGGAAGATCCTTCCTTTATGTCCTGGCCTGGTAATGACAACGCAAAATAATCTAGCATCTTCTGTACCGCCCCGGCGGGCCTTCAGCTGCTTTCGGACCGAGGCGACCGGGGTGGTGTAGCCGCAGACAGGGCAGGTGGCCGAGCCCCGGCGGACCGTCCCCTCGCCGACCTCCCACGCCTTGACGTCCTCCAGGATCTCAAACTCCACCCTCCGCTCGTCCATCCGCGGGACCATCCGAAGGGCGACGGAGCGGTTCTGCTTCTTCGCGAGCCAGAGGGAGCGGATCAGGGGGACCTCGGCGCCGCAGCCCGGCCCCTCGCAGGTGACCGTCCTCGCCCAAAGGTAGGCGATGGGAACGGCGCCGTCAGGGTCGGTGGGGTAGAACTCGGCCAATTCCTTTTCTGCCTCCTCCTTGATCCAGCCCCCCCACCGGCGGACCTCGTCGGCCAGGGTCTGGCCGTACCTCGGGATGTACTCCAATACGACTTTGTTGAGGAGGACGGCGACGGGGTTGAGGTCTGAGGCGAAGGCGTCGGCCCCGACCCGCAGCGCCTCCAGGGGGATCGCGCCGCCTCCGGCGAAGGGGTCGACGACGAGAGGCCGCGTCCCGGGGAGGCCCCCCAGGGCCTCGTGGGCGGATCGGGTGAGGGAGCGAGCGGCGTCCAGGTAAGCCTGGTCGGTCGAGCGGTCCCAGTTGGCGAACTCGGCGATGAAGTCGAGGAGAGCCCTCTGGAGCTGATCGGGGTCGGCGAGGTCTCTTGGGTCCCCGCCCACTGGATCGCGGCTGACCTCGTCAAACCGGCGCATCGTCGATGCGGCCGCTTCTCGAAACTCCGGCGGGCAGAGGGGATCGGCGGGATCGGGCCAGAGGGAGGCGCAGACCACGGCCCTGCAGGCCGCGAGAGGTCGGCGCGCCCACCAGATGTGGAGCGTCGATATGTGGCCGTGCCGGATCGACTTCTCCCGCCGGGCGTGCTCGCTGATCCTCTTTATCGGCAGGTCCACCTCGATCAGTCGCTTGGGGTAAGGGATCATTCTTGGGTCACCTTCTGGTTTCTATAGACTCGTAACGCAAATTCTATCGACGCGTTGATAGACTATCGACGTGTTTTTGCTGATAGCGACATGATCGGTAAAATATGTGATGATCCAAAATCCAGCAATTAGCGGCAGTGGATGCAAGCGATTGAAGTCGTACTTGATAACAAGGCACAGGAAGCTAATCCAGGAACATATTATTCGGCTGCTCGTTCCTGATTACAATGAGCTTCAGGCACGGTTCGCCAGACATCGCTGAAAAGGGATGGCCTGGAAAAGGCAATCGGCAATTAGTTTAGAGTTAGTCGAATTCATTTCACTGGACCAATTTTGCCTTCTTGGCCATCTTCAAGATCTCTGACACTTCTTGCAGGGCTTCTTGTGCCTCCTCTGGAGAGATATGCGGTTTTAGCTTATGTATCTGAAGATCCAACGGCTCGTAATCGACATTTTGGCGCCTTGTAAAATAAAGGGCCGTCCCTAGACGCTCCAATTCGGAAACACCTTTGTTCCCTAAGGTATCCGCCACGAAGTCCACTTTTTTGGAGTACTGCTGGATCGTTCTGGAGAACCTCTCCTTAAGCTGATCACTTCCCGTATCCTGGACCAAGCTGGGCCCGTATGGATAAGGCTGAGGCTTATACTTGATCAGGAAATCTCCTCTCATGGCCGTTATTTCATCTCTCATATCAAATGAGAATGGGCCATGCTTGTAAAGTATGAAATCAAACCCCAGGGGAACCTCCATCAACTCTTGGAGAAAGTAGGTCGCCTTCTGGAGATGGGTCTCACCACACCAACTTCCATGTGCCTGCATCTTTTCCAGCAACGATAACAACACAGCATCCCTTTGCAGCCTCTTCATGACTCCTCATCCTCCTCCCTAGATGAAGCGATTATACTTTCCCTATTCTTTTCCAGCCAGCGCTTAGCATCTTCTCTTATCTCTGGACTTATAAAAACGTACTCTTCAGCAACCACCGGAACCCTAGCCAAAGTTTCAGACATGTATAAAGAAGACGCTATACGACCGTCTCTGCCCAATACTGGAAAGTCCAGTCCTCCTCCCGTTTGTCGGTAGGAGTCGAACCGCACATCGTCTTCACCAAAGCTATCGCTCACGGCCTCATAAACCGCTCTGCAAGCCTCTTGGTTCTTCTTCAGATCGGAAGGATTCCTCTGATACAATAGCCTGAAATGATTTCTTCTGACGATACGCTTTGCTGCATCATGTCCTGGAAGCTTTGCGTCATTGGCAGACCTTAGCAGGGCAACATTAATCTCGTTATCTGTCATTGCTAAATGCTCATCGAGTTCGGTGGAGAAATGTCCTTTCGGGAGCCACTTCATAAGAAAATCCTTAAGATGTATATCGTAGATCCTTCTGACATGATGACAGTACACTTGGGTGAACATGAAATATCTGGCCAGAATTAAAGCCTCTGCTGAGTGCAATCCACCTTCGTCCACACCAAGTCCAGGTTCTTGGGAATCATCACCGCGTGGCAGAATTCTAAGAGAGTCGATCAACCTGTAATGATCAAACCTCCCATATGCCACACCTATATGGTGTGAATCCCTCAAGAGGTAATCCATGCGATCAACGCCAAATGCATCGCCCACAATTATCTCAGATAGTATCGCTTCCAAATCAGAGTACTCTTTTCCCTTGTAATTTTCAGGCCCTACTGCCAACATTGCCACATCTTCCGGGTTAACTTTTATATCATCCCATATTGGTTTCATTTCTTCGCTTCTAATGATCTTTAGAGTCAGGCGTTCGTGATTCCAACCATCTGGTAGCAACTCTTTCTCTGCAGCATGCGAAAATGGCAAATGACCCAGATCGTGGCAAAGAGCCGCCATCCGCAAAACCAGTCTCCAATACTCATATTTGTAATCGCCTTTTCGAGGTACCAACTTCCGGACAGATCTATCTATCAAATTATCTGGATCAGTTACTACATCATAGACCCGCCCCGCAAGTTCCATGACGCCCAATGAGTGTTCAAATCGCTTATGAGTAGCTCCCGGGTATAAAAAGGAGGTGAGAGCCAACTGATGAATATGGCGAAGTCTTTGAAATGGGACCGAGTCCAAGACCTTACGCTCTTCTGCACCGAGTCGGATGAAATTGTATATAGGATCTCTTATCTCTTGCTTATGAGACATGGATGACCTCCGATATTCTTTTGACGGCTATTTGATTTCCACATCTTCCCGAGAAACTGCCTCATCGGCAGAAAGTATTACCTCTGCCCCCAGTCTGTAATGCTCCACCTTCACCACCGGCGCCCAGCCGAGCCTGGCGGGATTACGGATCGGCTTCACCTCGGGCTTGCTGGCGCAGTTGAAGACCGCATAGAGCCAGTAGTCATTCTTCAAACGGGCCGCGGTCTTGTACTCGTTCTCGGTCAGGGCGACCTCGCCCACCGTCGCCCTCCCCTTCACCTCGATGAACCGGACCTCCAACGCCGTCTTCGGATCTTCGGGATGTAGCCTCCGGGAGATCAGATCAAAACCCCGGTTCTCGCTCTCGACGCTCTCAATCTTCCAGCCCCGTGCCTCCTCGCGGGCGATGACCGCATCGACGGCGGTCCGTTCGATCTCCTCATCACGGACCATCGGCGCAATTCCGGGATCGTTCCTCTCGGGATGGGGAATCACCCAGGCAGATCCCAGTCGGTGAAGATCAGAGATGGTGCAGTGAAGCTCCTTTTCCAGCTCCGCCCTCCTCCTTTCAAGACGGTTGTTCAGATCGGCGAGCCGGTCGTCGAACTGTTTTATCCTTCCCTCGAGGCCCTGCTCTTTCGAGCCGGACTCTCTCTTCTGGTGAAGATCCGCAAACTGACACTGCACCCGATCTATGATGGTGTTCAGGCTGATCTCAGCATGGTGCAATACAGCCTCCACCTCCTTGCTTCGTTGGGAGCTCGCCTCCTCCCTGAAGGGCTGCAACGCCGCCTCGTAAAGGTATCTCTCCACCACCTCCCAGCCGGGAAGCTCCTTTCCATCAGGAACCTTTGGGACCTTCGTCCCCGAAGGCGCTGGCGCCAGATCCAGAAAAAGGGTCGGCTGACGGACCGACATCTGGCCGTCCAGACCTGTCTCGACCACGAAGAGCCTTCTGTTCAGGGTGGCGCCCAGCCCGTCCTTGAGAGCAGCCGAGTAAACGTCCAATCTCGCGGGCCTCTCTCGATGCAGATCGAAGAAGACCGCGCCCCGCCTGAGATCATCCTCTACACAGTCAATAGAGTATATCCTCACGCACTCGAAGAGGGGATGGCCGGGCGTCACCCACTCCAGGGTTGCGTCCTCCTGTAAGAGGTCCTTGTCGAAGACGATCCGTTTGTACTCGCTTCCAAGAGGCCCACACCGCGACTCCGACTCCAAACAGTCCCCAACCGCCCTCAAAGATCGGGAAACCTTGCCGATCTGGTAAATGTGCCGGTTAGATCTGGCCTCCTTCGGCCTCATTCCTGCCAGAGGCGCCGCCTGGACGAAGAAGTCCTCGACCACCTCCGGAACGAGCCTTCTTTCCTTCGCCTCCACCCTCTTCCCCACGATGGCCGAAAGGTTCAGCTCCTTCTTGGCGAGGGAGTTCTCCAGAGTCGAGTCGGTGATCTTCTTCAGATGGGCAGAATCCACCTGCTCCACAATCCTGCTCTTGATCACGTCCTCGGTCAGGTTGTGAGCGTACATCTCCCTCAACATCTTCTCCAGCTGGTTTGAGGGCAGAGCGTCTCCGAGAACGTTGAAGACCTTGCCGGTATGATCCGGATCGAGATCCATCTCTATCTTCTCTATCCGCTCGAAGAGCTTCTGGAGAACCCGCCCCTCCCGGGTATTGATGGCCACGAAGTTGAAGATCAGACAGTCCTTCTCCTGACCGTAACGATGAATCCTGCCCATCCTCTGCTCCAGCCGAACCGGGTTCCAGGGGATGTCGTAGTTTATCATGAACCAGCAGTACTGAAGGTTGATCCCCTCACCCGCAGCCTCGGTCGCCACCATCACCTGGCAGTCCTCCCGAAACTCTCGCTCTGCAGAGAGTCGAGTTCCGGGCTCGTCCCTGCCCCCCACCTTCATCCCGCCGTGAATCTGGGTCACTGAGAGTTTCCAGCCCCTCAGCTTCTCCACCAGATAATCGAGGGTGTCCTTGTGCTCGGTGAAGATCAGAAGCTTCATCTTCGGGTCCGAGAAGATTCCCTCCTGGGTGATGACCTCTCTCAGCTTTGCAAGCTTCGTCTCGATCTCCCTCTCCTCCAATGCTCGGGCCTGATCGATAAGCCGGACTAGCTCCTGGATCTCCGCTTTCAGATCGGCAGGGTTGAAGGACGCGACCGCTTCCTCCTGATCTTCGATGATCCTCTGCTGCTCCTCTTCAGTAAGGTCGTCGAAGTTTTCGGGGACCCCTTTGAGCACGAGCTTTTTCCGATAGCCATCGGGATCTGCCAGGATCTTTTCCCGACGATCACGCATCCGTTCGAGGCTCCTCCTCACAGCATAAATGCTTGAAGCGAACCGCCGCTGGAGCATCGCCATCGTGAACCCAAGCGCCCGGCCCCGGGCTGAATCGTCCTCTGCAGCCTTGATCGATTGGTCTTCTACGTAGCCTGTAAGCTCATCGTAGAAGTCCAGCTCATAGCTATCGATCTCGAACTCGATCGTCCGAACGTCCCGCTTGGTGAAGAGGGTCTTTGCTTCACCAGTATCCGGGTCTGGGAAGGTCACCATCGCCTCCTTGACCCTACGAAGATAGAAGGGCGCCTCGTGATGACGCATCGCCTCTTCCAGGCTCTTCACGTCTCCGTAAACGTCCTCATCCAAAAGCCGGAGGAAAAGACAGAAGTTCTGAGGATCGCCCTTGTGGGGCGTTGCGGTCATGAGCAGATAGTGATCCGTCATCTCCGAGAGCGCCTCGCCAAGCTGATAGGCGAGGGTCTTCTTCTCGGAAGAGTAGGCGCTCATCTTGTGAGCCTCGTCAACGATGACCAGATCCCAGTGGCTGTGAAGCAGGCTCTCCTTGGCGTCCTCGATCCGAGCCACCCAGGGCATCGAGGTTATGACCTGATCCCTCTCCTGCCAGGGGTTGGTGCCGTAGTTCGCCCTCAAGACGACACCCCTTATCACCTCGAACCGCTCCCCGAACTTCTCTCTCATCTCTCGTTGCCACTGAAAGGTCAGGTTGGCAGGGGTGACGATGAGAATTCGCCTGATAAGGCCCCTTATCTTCAGCTCCTTGACAAGGAGCCCCGCCATTATGGTCTTTCCAGCGCCAGGATCGTCTGCCAGAAGGAAACGGATTCGAGGGAGCTTGAGGAAGTAGTCGTAGACGGCCTCCAGCTGATGGGGGAGAGGATCGACCCGGGCGATTGAGAGGCTGAAGAAGGGATCGTACTCGTGAGCCATTCCCAGCCGCAGAGCCTCAACTCCCAAACGGAAGTTAAATGCGTCGCCGTCGAAGGACTCCATCTCCGATCCGATGTTTCTGAGAGTTTTCAGCTGTTCTGGCGACAAAACCGGATCATAAAACCGGCCGGTCCTAAGCCCCTTGCCGATGATCTTGACGGATTCGCCCATGGACACCGTCATGCTTATCTCGATCGGCTCGGGAAATGTGGGCCCTTCGACGATGGTATTTGGCCCCAGATCTGCACTTTCATTTCTCAGTTCAGTTACCCTCCTTACAGCGTTAGCTTGGCGGTCTTCTATGACGGTCCAACCGCTGATAAAACTTTCCAAAACAAATTCGCATATCTTCTCAAATGGGCCGAACGATTGGGAGAGAACACAGAACACGCCGATATGTTAAATGATGAGGAAAGCAGAATATAATGACCATGCCCCCAAATCCCCCACCGCCCGAATCTCCCGCTCCAGCCGACCTCCTCACCGAGGCCGAGAGAGACCGGCTCCTCGCCAACCTCCACAGGACCCTCGTCTGGGTCGGGGTCCAGGACCCCGACCGGCTCGAGATCGACCCCGACCTCCTGAGGGAGGAGATGGCAAGAGACCGGATCGGCCCCGCCGACCTCCCGCCCGAAGTCCACCCCGCCGCGGGGACCGTCGACCTGCGCCACCTCATCTGGAGGCTGATCCACCTCTCGGACCTCTCAGAGAAGGAGGAGACGGTGGCAAAAGAGCTGATCGAGGTTTTGAAGGCGAAGGAGGCAGCCGACGAGGAGAGGCTGAAGGAGGCGCGGCTCACCCGCGAAGAGGCGCACCGGATCTACGAGGAGACTGCCGCCGTCATCAGGTCCCTTCTGGACTTGCGGGATATCCTGGCAAAGAAAGAACATAAGACGGATCTGGATAGAGAAATCGTGAAGAAGAAGGTGGAGGACGTCCGGAGGTGGAACGCCTTAGTCGACTCGATGGAAGGCAAATCGTGAAGTTTCGGGGGGAGATGGAGGGCGTTCGGAGGCTGTCACTTTAGAAGAAGCGCATCAGCTCCTCGGCGATGATCTTATACGCCAACTCGTTCAGGTGGTGGAGCCCCGGGAGGATCAGGCCTTCGAGGGGTATGCCCTCGCCGAACCGGATCCCCGAATACATGTCGTTAATGCCAAAGTTCACCTTGACCAGGTCGGGGCTGAAGGTCACCGGCCGGCGGGGCGAGGAGAAGAGACCTCCCCCGGGCCGCCATCGAGCCCTTCGGGAAGGCCTTCCTCCTCCCCCTCGACTGCCTCATCGGCTGGATCGCGATGCGGGGTCGGGGCAGCGGCTCTTCAACCGCCTCTCGGATACCATGGTCATCGTCGACGACGGATCGGCGCCGGTGGGGGTGCGGTACGTGAGGGATGAATGAACCATCGACTGGAGCTATCGTCCTCCTACGGAGTAGACGAGAAGGACGGCGTAGCTGGACTCTCCCGGAAACCGGGCCGCCAGACTGGCGTCTCCCGCCGATAGGGTCACCTCGCCCCGGAACGTCTCCCCATCCCGGGTCATGATGGTCCGGTTACCGTCGTTTATTATTGCCACCGTCTCTGCTCCCGGTACAATCAGCTCGAACCGTTGGGGGGTTCCGGCAGGAAGCCTACCCTCCTGGGGGCGGATGAGCCTGCATCCGGCCTCGGCGAAGGTTACGAGGGTCCGGGGGTACCCCGCCGCCTCCGACCCGGATTCGGCCAGAACGGCGTACTCGATCGCCGAGGCGTACTCGCCCCCGAGATCCCCCTTCTCCTTCGCGTAGATCTTGAGGGCGTACTCTCCGGGTTTAGGGAAGGCCGCCCTGACGGTGTATCCCTCCTCTTCCCTCTGGGCGAGGGTCCGGTCTTCGGAGAGGGGCCGCCCCTCTCCGTCCAGGAGCCGCGCCAGGAGGAGGATATCACCGGGGGCGGAGAGGGTCACCTTCAACTCCGACCCCGAGTCGATGAGCCCTTCGGGATGGCTCGCAGTTTCGAGGCCCATATCCCAGAAGGCGTCCCAGACGACCGGAAGCCCCCTCTCTCTTGTGGAGTTGGGGCCCGCCACGACCCTATAGTCTAAAGCCCAGTCGTACGCATCTCTCTCCTGATCTTCCTCTTGGCCCACCCTCCTGGAGTAGATGCGCAAGGTGTATTCTCCGGGGCCGGGAGGGGCGGCCCTGACCACGACCCCGCCGTTGGACCATTGGACCTGGGCGAACCTCGCCGGAAGCTCCCTCTCCGCCCCATCGAGGAGATGGGCGGCGACCCTCACGTCTTGGGGGACGGAGAGGGAGACCGTCGCCCCATCGTCGGAGGCGATGGTACCCCCTTCGGGTCCCAAGATCTTCATATCGTTATTGAAGAAGGCGGGCTTTGCGTAAACGAGCCGCTGGAACTCGTCCCTTGATATCGGCGGATCCAGAAGCTGCCAGGCCGGATCTTCGGGGAGGTGGGTCCAGATGAGCTCCTCGGGGGGGGTGAAGAAGTAGAACTCCTCGAACCGTTCGACGAAACCCCCCCCGGGGTCCAGGTGGCCAGAGCCCCAGGTCGCGTCGACGAGCCTCCACTCTCCATCGATCCTGACGGCGTTCCAGGCGTGGTTGATCGACTCCGGCATCTTGGAGCCGACGAAGTAGCCTCCCCCCTTCCCGCGACCTCTGATCACCACCGTATCGAGCCCCGAGATTTCAGAGAGGCTCGAGAAGAGGGCGGCATAATCGCTGCATAC
Organism: Candidatus Methanocrinis alkalitolerans; assembly: GCF_029167205.1. Taxonomy (NCBI): domain Archaea; kingdom Methanobacteriati; phylum Methanobacteriota; class Methanomicrobia; order Methanotrichales; family Methanotrichaceae; genus Methanocrinis; species Candidatus Methanocrinis alkalitolerans. The sequence continues at coordinate 2,561 of NZ_JARFPL010000054.1, read as the reverse complement.
CCCCTTCCTCTCTTCCAGCACCTCCTCCGGGGTCCGGACCCTCCAGCCGCCTCCGACGCAGCCGCCTGTAAAACCCTCGACGTCGTAATCGATATTGGCGGTGATCCACCGGTAGATCGCCCGAGCCCGCTCCTCGTCGTCCCTGGCCCCGGAGCCGAGGTAACGGGCGAGATCTTCGAGGGAGGACTCCGCCTCCGCCGGAGCGTTCAGGGCGAGTTCGTCGATCTGCTGAAAGACCTCCCGCTCGTCGGAAGAGGAAGCCTCCAGCACCAGAAGGAGGGCGAGGAGGAACCCCACCAAAAGCCGCCTCATATCCTCCCCCGAGATCTCAAAACCGCTCAGAGGTCCTCTCTCCTCTCCACCCGTAGGGTGGAAAGGAGCCTCTCCGTCGGATCCCACCGAAGGCCCGACTCCACCAGGCACCTCGTCGTTCCCATGGTCTGACCCTCATCCGTCACGACCTGGTCCGGCCAGAAGATCGCCACGTAAAGGATCTGGTGGTCTCTGTCCTCCCCTACCCCCAGAACTGCCGGACTTTCGCCGACGGTCCATTCCGAGACGTTATTGCCGATGTATCCTTTCGTCCGGAGGTGAGCCTCGGCTAGGAGCTTCTCAGTGCCCAGGTTCACCATCCTCAAGCCGTCGTAGCCGGTGATCTCGATGGTCGCAGCCCTCGTTGCCTCGTCGAGGACGATCCTGTAATTCTCAAGGCCCATATCCCCGTCCTCCTGGGGGGCAGGGATCTCGGTGAAGGTGTAGTTGAGATCCCCCAGGTCGAAGGAGACGGCATAGCTGCCTGCCGTCACCTTCTCCATCGTCGACGGCCTCTCGGCCCCTTCTGCCTTCTTTTCGAGACGGAAGGTCTCGAAGAGCTCTTTTGTCGCCGGCCAGGGGAGGCTTGAGGATATGACGCAGGAGGTCTTCCCAAGATAGTCCCCGGGGGCCAGATACCTGTCGAGCCAGTAGGCGACCTGATGAACCTCTCCCCCCGAGACCTGGTGGAAGGTCGAATGATGGCCCGTCTGGCGGTCTACGAGCTTCTCCTTCGTCTCCACGTTCATGTAAGCCATCGTCCAGGGCGCCTTTCGGCTGAGGGCCCTGGTCTCCCGGTCTCCGGCCGGGACCGGATCGCTGTAGCTCGTCACCTTCATCAAAACCCGGCCGCCGTCGCAGTCCAGCGGGAACGACCTTTCGACGTAATCTATCCCTCCGGCAGTCTTCCCTCCGACCTCCTCCGCCGGATCGATGGAGCAGCCGAGGTCGGAAGGGAGGCTGAAGGTGGCGGCGTAGGGACCCAGGTCCGCCGTCCCCTCTGCTGCCGAGCCGGCCGGGCCAAAGAGCAGAGCTATCGATACAACCAGAAATAATTTCGATCTCATGATGCTGACACTCCCCAGCGTGGCGTCTTTTCTGCAGCAATCAAAACAGTCGGCTTCGTTATTAAAGCCTCCGCGGTTCAGAGGGCTCTGGGCGAGAGAGGGCGGATCGAGAGGGGCGGACGAGACGACAGATTCTTTATTGAGGAGCGAGATACAGAAGGCCAAAAGATTTTGTGGGGCGAGAGGGACGAAGGGGGCGATGATAGTTGCGTTCCTCCTCGTCGCCATCCTGGCGACGGGGGAGGGATCGTCGAGCCCGGCCATCTCCGAGCCAGCCCAGAGCGAGGACTTCTACAACAGGGTCAGGGCGTCGGGGACCGGGTACTTCGAGGTGGGATCCTCTGTGGTGGACAGGAGGATGGGGCTTGAGTACTACAGCTTCGTCTACGGAGACGGCACCCTCCAGATGGACTCCAGGAGCGCCGTATCCAACAGGGCCGGGGACGTCCGGGGGACGATCGACGGCTCCAACGTCCCCCTGAACCTCCTCGAAGACATCAAGATCAGCTACTCCGGCGAGACGCCGATGGTGGGGGTGAAGAGCATCAACTCCAGGGCCTTCTACGGCGGCATCGGCGTCCAGGTCCAGGAGGCGTTCGAGGTGACGGAGATGGAGCGGGTCCAGACCACCTACTTCGCATCCACAGATCCGGGATCGAGGGTCAGCGACCCTGCGGAGGCAGAAGCTCTGAGGAGGGCCAGCCCCGCCCAGATGGTGGGAATGGACGTTGCGACCAGCTTCAACGGGACGTGGGAGAGCGACTACAGGTGGCACAAGATCTTCTACAAGGATATGTCGGAGCGCCAGACCTTCTCCGGCACCTTCGAGGTGGAGAGGACCCTCCGGTTCCACGAGAACCCCACCGGCAACGGGATCGGAGGTATCTTCTGAACCTTTCGACTCTCCGGACTGCTGCCAGCGAGATCCGACACCCCCGCCGCCAACCGTCTCCAGCAGTCGGGGGCGGACGTTTTCTGCCGTCGGTCCGAAGATGATCTCAGAGACGAACGAAGTGAAAATAGTGGGCCACTGGCGATCTCGCCTACGGTCGCAGAACCCGTCGTTCCGCACTAACGGTCTAATTTCCAAACATTTTCCCTATAATTTATAGCAAAGATTTATTAAATATCCCGTTATATGCGTTTTTTTAGGGGTAGCATCTATGGAGATAAGAACTCTTC
>NZ_JARFPL010000053.1:0-12622 GCF_029167205.1 Candidatus Methanocrinis alkalitolerans | reverse complement strand
GAGATGAAACGTATCATTGCGGAGTCCTTTTGTAGTTTCGCTAAATGCAAAAGTTATGCAGGTTATTGGATAGAGAAATTTTTATTGAATAATATGCATTATAAAGATTTATGCGAATGACTATAATATATGATTATGTTATCAACGTCTTAACGGCATCAAGACTCAACGGAAGCAAAAATATACATTGAGGGTGCAGGAGCGTATCACAAAAAATTTTTTTTCCGATACTGTCTAGGCCCTCACTTTTCCTTCCATCTTCCGCTCTCTTCATCCTTCTCGTAAACCTTCTTCACCGCGGCCCAGGCGACCTTGTGGGCGGTCTCTTCGCGGGATGCATCACCCCGGCGTTCCTCGGGGTCGGCGTACTCATCCCAGGCGTTGTTGAAGGCCTTCATGTAGATCTCCTGGGCGTGTTTGGGCAGGTTATCTCTGACGCTTTTGGGAAGTTCGTCCAACTCTTCGTAGGGCATGGCACCATCACCAGAGTTATACCATCATCGCATACGTATTGGTCTTTTTCCCTCTCTACAGACGAGGTATTTCGAGAATCTGACCAGATCCGTCATGGCCTGTTATTAAATACCTTCAAGTCCCATAATATCTTCGAGAAGGCAAGGATGGTGTATGATGATGGTTTTAGGGCTGGACCTGGGCAAGCTCAAAGAGAGTTTGGATGCTCTGGAGATCGCCGACCTCTTGGAGATGGCGGAGGAGATGGACTGGACTGCTCTCTCGTCCTCTTCGGGGGGATCGGACCTGGAGGAGCTGAAGAGGAGTCTCAACGAGGACGACCTTGTGGAGACGCTCCTCCTCTTGAAGGAGATGGACCTCGACGCCCTCATCGAGAGCTCCAGGAGCTCCAGCATCGACGAGCTGAAGAGGGCGCTGAAAGGGGTCGACCTGAAGAAGGGGGTGGCGCTCCTCGGGCTGATATTGATGGCAAAGAGGGGGCTTGAGGAGCTCGGCCGGCGGGCCGAAGAGGGCGCGAGCGAAGTCGAGGGCGAGGACGTGGCCGGTCACCCCCCCTCCGCCAAGACAGAGATCGAGGTCGAGGTCGAAAGAGAGGCCGGCGGCGAGGGAGATGACGAGCTCGTCGGATCCGAGGGGTCTGATAAATACCACCGTTTGGACTGCCGACTGGCGGCGAGGATCTCGCCAAAGAATAAGGTGGTCTTCTCCGGGGTCGCCGAGGCAAAATCCCGGGGGTACAAGCCCTGCGCCCTCTGCAACCCCTGACTGCCCTTTTCGCAGAGTTCAGCCCTCTTCGCCCTCGGTGCCCGGCGTCGACCGACCCTTCGCCTCCTCTATCCTCGCCGAGAGTTCCAGCTCAAACCCCTCCACCAACTCGTCTTCCAGGAAGACGTCTTGGACCGCCCCGTCCTTCAGGTAGAAGAGCCGCGCCCCCAGGAGGGGGCAGAAGAGCTCCCGGGCGAGGTAGATGTAGAACTTCATCTGAAACTCGCTCCCCGGCGAGGCGGTGGCGGAGTCGGCGAACTTGAAGTCGACGATCCTCCAGCCCTCTTCATCTCGAACGAGCTTGTCGACCCTTCCCACCAGAAGGTCCTCGCCGAAGGGGCGGATGATCTGGTACTCGGTTCTGACCTCCTCGGCGGATTCTATCTCCCTCACCAGCTCGTGGTCTTTCAGCCGGTCCAGGACGGCCCACACCTCCCGGAGCTCGTCGTCGCCGAACCTCCCGGCGAGGAGGTGAGGGGGCCTCGTCGGCCGCTCCGCCGACCCGAGGCTGGCGAGGGTCCTTCCCCCCTCTCCCAGCCTCTCCAGGATCTGGTGGGCGAGCCGCCCCAGGTCCTTAGGCACCAGAGGCTCCTCCTCTTCTCCGGCGAGATCGTAATCCTCCACCGTCATCGATCCTGGAGGGCGGTCCTGATCCGTCCCCTCCTCCGAGAGCCAGGTCGGAGATATCCGGAGGCTCTCATGGGAGAGGCCGATGGGGTCGATGAGCCCCAGGTCTGGGATCACCGGCTCCCTTGGCTCCCTTTCTTCTCTCGTCGGGACGGCTCCCGAGGGGTCCATGGCGGAACAGTCGACCACCTCGACGATCCCCTCGAAGGCGGGATCTGCCTTCGGCGCCTCCGCCGGATCTTCGCCGGCTTCGACGAGACCGGAGAGGAGATCCCTCCAGGGCCTCGATCCCCTCGTCTTGGGGGTGGTGAGGGTTACGCCTAGGAGGTCTGTCGCCCTGGTGGAGGCGACGTAGAGGGTCCTCTTCTCCTCCTCCGCCTCCCTCATCTCCTCCTCCTCCACCATCTCGAAGAGGGCCGTCCCCTCCTCTGCCTTCTCCTTTGGGATGAGGGTGAAGACGACCTCTCCCTTCCCGCCACCTTCCCTCCTTAAGTGGAAGGGGGGAGATCCGGCGGGCCTGCTCCAGGAGGTCTCGGCGACGATGACCACGGGAAACTCCAGCCCCTTAGCCTGGTGGACGGTCATCACCTTGACGGCGTCCGTCTCCTCGCTCTCTACGGAGGCGGGGGCGAGCTCCTCGAAGGACGAACCGTCGAGCCTGGAGACCACCTCCCGGAGGGTGGGGGCAGCCTCGTCGAGGGCTTCCGCCGCCTCGAAGAGCTTTCGGAAGTTTGCGGTCTTAGTCCTCAGGGGGTCGATCTTTGCGAGACGGACCTCATAGTCGAGCCCATCAGCCGCCTCCTTCAGGATCTCTGAAGGCTTCAGAAGGTCTCTTCTCTCCATCAGCCGGTCGAAGACCTCCCGATAGCGGAGGAGCCTCTTCATCCTCCCGGGGGCGATATCCCCCTCCTCCATCTGGGGTATACAGTCGATGAGGCCGACCCTCAGGCGGCCGCCGTCCTCACCGTCGGTGAAGTTCCCCCGAAACCTAAGACGAGCCAGGTTCTGCAGGTCGAGGCCCACGGCCGGGGAGAGGAGAGCCGTCGCCGCGGCGAGATCGTCTCCGGGATCTGCCAGGAGGCTCAAGATGGAGACGAGCCCCTTGATCTCCGGAAGATCGAAGAACCCCGACTCCCCGACGACGTAGCAGGGGATCCCCATATTCTGGAGGGCCTGCCGGTACCGGTCCCCTGTCCCTCCCCGGAGCTTCCTGATGAGGATGGCGAAATCCCTGAAATAGATCCGCCTCCTCCTTCCGGCGAGGAAGACGTGTCCATCGCCGTCTGACCTCCTCTCAACGAAGGAAAAATTCCTCCCGACGAGGCTCTTTATGAAGACGGCCGCGGCCATCGCCTCGTCCTCCCGGTGGAAGAGGAGCTTCGCCCTAGGTTCCCAGGCTTCGACCCCATCGGTGGGGAGGGGGATGACGGGGGCGCAGCCGAGAGGGCCGCCCCCCCGGAATATCCCGGAGAAGAAGAGGTTTGTGAAGTCGAGGAGACGTGGATGAGACCGATAGTTCTTATCGAGGGTCCGGACCACTCCGCAGCTCGACTCCACCTCTGTCCTGGCCCGTCCGAAGGCCTCCACCTCCGCCCCCCTGAACCGGTATATCGACTGCTTCGCATCCCCGACGTATACCACCCTCGTATCGGGGCCCCGGAGGAGGTCGACGATCTCCGTCTGGAGGTGGTCGGTATCCTGGAACTCGTCGATGATGATGTATCTGAACCGGCCCCGGAGGTGGCGCCTCGCCTCCGGCCTGGATACGAGAAGATCCCGGAGGGCGAGGAGGACCCCGGAGAAGTCCGTCACCCCCTCCCGCTCCATCTCTCCGAGACGGGCCGTGTCGACGGCGGAGAATAGCGAAAGGAAGGCCCCGTTCGCCTCTGCCAGGTCCGCCGCCACGCCCGGATCCTGGTGGAGGGGGACGCCGCCATCTGCCGGCCCCGCAGGCCTCGCCGCCAGGATCTTGTCCCGGTAGAGCTCTTCTCCGACCATGAGGGCTTCCAGGAGGCGGTCGAGGCCAGAGACCTTCAAAAGGGGCTCCAGAAGGTCCTCGTTCTCCACCATACCCCGGAGGGCCTCCCTCCGGGAGATGGGGCGATATATCGAAGCTGCAGCCACCCGAAGACCGGGATCGATCCCGGCGAAGGGGCCGACCTCCAGTAGGATCCTTCCGGCGAAGGAGTCGATCGTCCCGATCCAGGCGAAGGGGATCGATGAGAGGAGGTCTCTCCACCGGGGGTCGCCTCCGGCCCGATCTCCGATCATCCCCACGATCCTCTCTTTCATCTCCCCCGCCGCCTTTCTGGTGAAGGTTATAGCGGCGACGTCGCCGACGTCGATCTCCTCCCCAGACCTGAAGGCCTCCTCGAAGATCTCGACGTACCTCTCCGATATGGCGAAGGTCTTTCCGGTGCCGGCGCTCGCCGATATGAAGAGATCGCCCTTCATCTCGACCTCCCATCGGCCGCCATGATGCAGGGGCCGTCCTTGAAGGCGCAGGAGAAGCAGCTATTATTCGACCCATCCAGATCCGCGGATCTGCGAAACGACCTCTCGACGAATATCCGGTCCAGCACCTCCAGGAGGTCGCGGTCGAGGTCTGAGAAGGTGGGGTGGGGCTTCGACCTCTGCCTGACCATCCTCGCCTCCTTCGGCAAGACCTCCAGGACCCTGGAGATCCCGGGCTTTCTGATGATCCTGAAGAGGGCCCTCATCGAACCCGGCGAAGCCGGCAAGCCGGGGTGGCCCAGGGCGAGGAGGGCGAGGGAGTAGAGCTGAAGCTGCTCCCACTCGGCGGTGGAGGCTGTGGACTTGTAGTCCGAGAGGACGACCTCCACCTCCCCCTTCTTCGTGGGGACGGATAGATCGATCCTGTCGATCCTCCCTCTCAGGACCAGATCGGCGTACTTCTCTGCCGAAAGGGGGAGGATCTCCCTCATCTCCCCGAGGGGGAGGCGGAAGGGGACCTCCGTCAGGACCCTGGCGCCGACGGCGGCCTTCACGGGGTCCTCCGCCTCGAAGACGAGGTAGCCGAGAATCTCGGAGGCGACTTCCCCGACGATCCTCCGCCGGACAGCCCCCCTCCTCCTGATATCCTCGTCGACGAGGAACCTCGCCGCCATCCTCTCCACCACCTCCATCACATCTTCCTGCAAACCCTTCATCTCGGCCCCGATCTGAAGACGCCCCTCCGTCCCGCCCCCGGCGAAGAGGGCTTCGAGGACGCAGTGGCGGAGAAGCCCCCTCTCCATGGGGGAGAGGTCGAAGCTCTCGGCCTCCGGCTCGTCGATCTCCAGGGCCCGCTTGAGGAAGAACTTGAAGGGGCAGCTCTCGAACTCCCGGATCCTGGAGTAGCTATAGCTCCTCCCCAGGAGGGCGAGAGAGAGATCGGGGTCGTCGATCCTCCATCTGAACCCGTCACCCTCCTCCGAAAGGCCCAGGTCCTCGATCTTCTGATGATACTCCTCCGGGACGATGCTCCGGCCGCCGATCGCCAGGGCGTGGGCGCAGATGACCGCGAGATCCGTATTGCTCAAGGGCGCGGGCGGGGCTTTCGGGATCGGTTCGACAGCCCTGACCACTCCTTCCCTCCCCCGGACCGTCCCTACTATCCTCGAGAGCCAGAGGGAGGGTACGAGGGGCTCGCCCTCCCTCGAAGCCTCCGGAAGAGAGACGACGGACCGGGACGACTTCGAAAAGGCGCCCCGAAGCCTCACCCTCTCTTCTCGGTCCCTCATCAGGTGGCGGTTCTGAGCCCACCCCTCCCCACCGCAGGAGAAGTCCCGCAGGTTGTAGAGGGGGTTTGCCCTCCGGGTCGGAAAGAGGCCGTCGCTAAAGCCGGCGACGAACTTGACCCGGCGGTAACGTTCCCGGGAGAGGGCCGGGGAGAGGATCTCGACGGAGCCAGAGGGGGTGGGGCCGGAAGGCTCCGCCTCCGCCGAGATGGAGTCCCAGAGGAGGGTTAGGAAACGATCGAAGGTGAGATCGGTTCTTCCAAGCCCCTTCATCATCAGAACGAGCCTTTCCAGGTGGACCAAAAACTTCCGGAGCGCTGCCCTCTCCCCTTGCAGGTCTGGGAGGTCCGAGAGCATCTCATCCAGAACATCGGTCCAGCGCCGAAGCTCCTCCGCCCAGCCGTCGATGCCGCCCCGAATTATAGCGGCCTCCACCTCCTCGAGCCGATCGAAGAGGGGCTCTGACCGGATAAGGAGATCCATGCAGAGATTCGCCCTCCGTTCGACCTCCTCCACCTCGGCGTCGAAGGTTCTATCGTCGGCGGAGAGGAGGCGGACCGTATCCATGAGGGCTGCATGGTGGATTTTGAACCTCTCGCGCCATCCTCGCCTCAAGGCTGAAAGGTCCCCTTGGGGCGGTAGGAGGAGAAGCCCCGCCGATGAGGCCATCTTCGCCAGCACTGGCCCAGAGGTCTCCACCTCGCCGTCGAGGCCCAAGTCCAGGAGGGCGAGTATCGCCTCGGGGTCGCGGCGGGCCGCCGCCCTGAAGGGGAGGAGGAGGAGCTGGACCGCCCTCCTATCGATGAGCCTCTCCCCCGCCGCCAGCCTCGCAGGAACCCCCGCCCTCTCCAGGGCCCGGAGGATCTCGCGCCCCCGGCGGTGAGGGTCTGCGACGACGATGGATATCTCCCCGGGGCCGAGCCCCTCATCGACGATCAGCCTCTTCGTCTCCCGGCATATCTCATAGGTCTCCGCGTCGGGGTCGGGGTAGCTGACGACGGATACGAGGTCCGAAAGGTCCGATTCCCGCTGGGGAGGTACGTCCCGGAGAAAGGCGTCCAGGCCCATCGATAAGGGGCCGTTCTCAGGGAGGCACTCCTCGAAGGTGACGAAGACCCCCTCCGCCACCAGGAGGGCCAAAAGCGCTTCAAGACCCTCCTGCCTCCAGAGGGCAGGGTCGAGGGTCATCGTCCCCTCTTCGAATAAGGGGATGAGGCGGGCGAGAAAATTCATCTCCGCCCCGGTGAGGTCGGCGAGGCCGTCGACGAAGATCCGGGTTCCATACCTGCTTTTAACGTATCCCCTCACCGATTCCGGCTCGAATTTTAGGAAGGCGTCGGATATGTCGAAGGAGCCCCGCGGCCGGAGCCGATGGACCATCTCTTCGACCTTCAAAGCCAGGGCGATCGCCTCCTCGGAGGCGAGAGCCTGGGCCATCGCCACTTTCCCCTTCATCGAGAGGTCCCAGACCGCCTCGGCGACGTGGCGAGAGAACGCCGGAGAGGACCGGAGGGGTCCGAAGGGTCCCAGGTCCTCATCATCGAGGCCGGCCAGGGCCTCGGCGGCGAGGAGGTTCAAAGCCCCCCGGCTGAGGCGGATCTCGTCCGGATGGGCGGCCCGGTGGAGGTCATCGGCCACCTTCGAGAGGGGGACGAAGCTTCCCGCCGGGGCCGGCCCAGCCACCCGCCTGGCGAACCTCTCGGCGAACTGTGCCGCCTCCCCCGCGGAGGGTCCGATGAAGGTGTAGGAGAGGGGGCCGTCCCGGTGGGCTTCCTCCATCTCGGCCGCGAGCCTCTCGGTCTTCCCAGATAGGGCGGGGCCCCGCAGGATTTTGAGCATCAACTCTATCATAGCCTCCCTTCTCCGCCAGAAGCTCTGCCGTCGTTCTATATCCGGTTTGCCGGCCTGCACTGGAGGGCGAGGATGATGAGGTGGATCTGGAAAGGGCTTATGATCCGGAAGCTCCATGGGGAGGGGGATGACGACCTCCGAGGAGAGGGCGAGGGCGGCGGCGACGATAGACCCAGAGTCCCTGGCGGAGGCGAGGGCGGCGGTGGAGGCGCGGTGCCGTCTCTTCCTCAGAAGGCTCGACCTGCTGGAGGCGGGCATCGAGAACGTCAGGAGATCCGGGGATGTCCACCGCTTCTCCCTCGCCCTCTCGATGTTCCTCCTCGACTCCCTACCCCTCAAGCCCGAAGCCTGCCCCTTCTGCGTCCAAAACGCAGGCTGCAACCGCTGCCAGGGGTGCGGCTACGCCGAGGCCCACGGCGGGAGGTGCGACGCCGAAGCCTCCGCCTTCGGCCAGCTCATTGAAGCGGTCATAGATCTCGCCGGCCAGCTTCACGTGCTCCGAAACGATCTTCCTGCCCGGGCCATTGATCTACAGGATGCCGGAGAGGGGCTGAGATCGTCGATCGAGGGGTCGAGGGCTGCTGCGAAGGAGCTGATGGTGGAGGCAGAAGAAGCCGACGTCTCAGGGCTGATGGAGGCGAAGAGGGATTATGTCGGGGCGATCCTCGACGCCCTCCCGGCGGGTTGTATCGGATCTCAGCAGGTCGACGGATCCCTGAAAGAGGTGAGGGAGAAGCTCGTCTGGTACTGGTGAGATAAAAAGCCCCGAATATCTTTCAATCTGATTTCAGCAGATGGCAGTCGCCTCCATCGGGTGAGGTGGCCGGATTAGGCCTGCTTCAGCCAGCTATTTAAGCTCAGAGGTAGTAGACATCATCATGAAATGCAGCGAGCCTTGCCGCGGGTTCTGTCGGTGGATAGAGACGCTGCCCCATCACAAGAAGTACGTCCTCAAGAAGGAGGAGTACCCGACCCTCCCCAACTGCTTCAAGGAGACGATCCTCGGGGAGTCGGTGCCAGGATCGGTCCGGCAGCTCCGGGGGCCGGCGGGGTCCCACGTCCACGAGTTCCCCGACCGGTGGGTCCTCCACCGGGACGTCGCCGACGCCGAGGACGACCCCCTAGGCCACCTATTGAGCGACGCTCCCGAGTACCTGGTCTCGGCGATCGCGGGGCTCGCCACCGCCCTCCTCGCCAAACAGAAGAGGGACGGCAAGAACGCCCTCCTAGCCGGGTGGTCGATGACCGCCTTCCTCCTCCTCCTGGGGAAGATGGGAAAGACGATCGGCGAGGACGAGAGGGAGAACGAAGCCAAGGCGCCGCGCATATCCTGAGGTGCGAGGGGCTCGGTCTGGCCTTGGCCCTGCCCCTTCATCGGTATCTTCAGGTCCGTCCCTGGCCCCTTCGCCGCCCCTCCTCGCCCCATTTCGTCCCGGGGAGGGCCGTCCTGGAGGGGGTTGCTCGTCCGGCATGGAGAGGTTTGGGATCTTTTGGGGAGAACGTCGATGACCGGGGTCGAAAGCCATCTCGCTTACTTCTTCTTCGCCTTCGCCTCGATATTCATAATAGTCAACCCCGTAGAGGCTACCATCGTCTTCATCTCCCTCACACCGGAGGCCTCCGTCGAGGAGAGGGCGAGGATATCCCTCCGGGCCGCCTCCGTCGCCTACTTTGTCGCCGTCCTCTTCGCCCTCACAGGGGACCTGGTCCTCCGGTTCTTCGGGACGACGATCGACGCCCTCCGGGTCGCCGGAGGGATCCTCCTCTTCATCATGGCCATCGATATGCTGAAGGCGAGGCCCCGGAGGAAGGTGACGGAGGCGGAGCTCGCCGACGCCGGCGACCGCGAAGACGTATCGATCTTCCCCCTGGCTACGCCGCTATTGACCGGCCCTGGAGCGATCACCACCGTCATCGTCCTGATGGGGACGGCTCCAGGCCCCGCCGAGAAGGGGGCGGTATTCCTCGCCATAACGGCGACCTTCGCTGCCACCTACGTGATCCTCAGGTCCTCGGAGTACGTCGGCAAGATCCTGGGTCTGACGGGGATTCTGGTGATGACCAGGATCATGGGCCTCTTGCTCGGGGCGATCGCCGTCAACTTCGTCGCCGTCGGCGCCTGGAACATCTACGCCGGAATGGCGGGGATCTCCTGACGGCGCCGGATCCGGCCGGAGCCACCTGGGTCGTCGGCCCTCCCTCGCCGCCACCCTCGATGGGGTCGAGTTCAGGCAGGATCGATCGCCCTCGCCACGAGGTCGATGAGGTCGATCACCTCGATCCCGGCGCCGGCATCCCTGAGGTTCCTGATGCAGAGGGGGCAGCAGGATACGATGGCATCGACGCCATCGGGGACGTCCTGGAGCCTCCGTCTTGCGATATCGAGGGAGAGGTCGGGGTAGCCTGCCCGGACGCCGCCCCCGCCGCCGCAGCACCGGGCGTTCTCCCTGTTCGCCTTCATTTCCACAAGGTCGCAGATCGCCCTTATCACCTCCCGGGGGGGGTCGTAGATCCCACCGTGCCTTCCCAGGTGGCAGGGGTCGTGGTAGGTGACGGTGATGTCGAGCCTCTTGAGCTTGAGCTCAGGGAGACGATCGGCGAGGAACTCGGGGACGCTGACCACATCGAACTCCGGGGGGTAGTCTTTTTTGAGGGCGGAGAGGCAGCCAGCACATCCCGTGATCACGGTCTTCACTCCCATATCCCGGATCTGGCGGAGGTTTTTGTCGATGAGCTCTCCAGCATCGGAGCCGGTCCTGATGAGGGGGGAGCCGCAGCACTGCTCATCGGGGAGGAGAGCGACCCCGAACCGGCGGAGGATCTCGAAGGTCTTCGCCGCCACCTCGGGGTAGCGGTAGGAGTCGAGGCAGCCGACGAAGTAGACGCTGTCGGCCTTCTCTTTGATGGCGCCGGGGTCAGAGAGCCAGCCGAGCCGGTCCCCAAGCTCGCCGAAGGTGTTGCCGCTCTCGTTCACCTTCTCTCTGAACCCGGCCTGGGCCTCGGTCATGATCCCTTGGGATACGAGCCCCTTTCTCGCCGACTGGACGATCATAGGGGGGTTTGCCCCCGCGGGGCATTTTGCGGTGCAGATCCCGCAGGTGGTGCAGGTGTTGAGGCTGTCGAGAACATTGGTGTCGGGGGCGAGCCCTTCCCGGAGGGCTTTCGCCACCATGATCCTGCCCCGGGTGTTTCGCGACTCCCAGCCCAGGACCTCGAAGGCGGGGCAGACCGACCGGCAGGTGCCGCACCGGACGCAGAGCTCGATCGACCGGGAGTCGATCTTCATTTCGTCCTTCGCCCGGATTCCGGCCTCTCTCCTCCCCTCGCTCATTCTCATCCTTCGCCTCCCGAGGGCGGTCCATGGTCATCGTCGAGGCCGAGCTTTCCGGGGTTCATGATCCCTTTCGGGTCGAGGGCCCGTTTTATGGCCCTCATCACCGAAAGGGCGCCGGAGCCTACTTGTTCCATCATGTACTCCGCCCGGGCGGCGCCGATCCCGTGCTCGGAGCTGACCGTCCCTCCGAGGCGGATAGCCGCCCGGTGGATGGCGTCTGCTGCCCCTTCGAGCCTAGCCCACTCCCTCGCGTCGAGGACGTCGATGAAGAGGGCGACGTGGAGGTTTCCGTCGCCGATGTGGCCGTACTTCATCGCCGGTAGACGGAACCTCTCGGAGATCTCGGCGACCTCCCTTATCAGCGCCGGGATCTCCTTTATCGGGACGCCGACGTCCTCGCCGACGTAGATCCGGCTCTTGGTCGGGTCGAGGCGAGAGACCGCCGCTCCGACGAGGCGGCGGGCGGCCCAGATCTCCTCCATCTCCTTCTCGCCGGAGGCCGTCATCACCGAGGATGCGGTGGGCGAGCAGACGGCGGCGATCTCCTCGGCCGCCTCCACCACGGCCCCCTCGGACCCGTCCACCTCGAAGAGGAGGACGTCGCCGTCGGGGAGCCTGAGGCCGGGGTCGCACCGCCGCAGGACCGCCACCGTCGTCCTGTCGAGAATCTCGCAGGCGGACGGGACGATCCCCGAGGCGAAGGTCGCGGCGACGGCCCTTCCGGCCTCCTCCGCGGAGCTGAAGGAGGCGATGACGAGCCTGCGGGCCTTCGGCAGCGGCGCGACGCGCAGGACCGCCTGAGTGATGACCCCCAGGGTCCCCTCCGAGCCGATGAATAGGCGAGTTAGATCGTAGCCCGCCGCCGCCTTGAGGGTCCGCGAGCCCGTCCTGACGACGGAGCCGTCGGCCAACACCACCTCCAGGTCGAGGACGTAGTTACGGGTCGTCCCGTACTTGACGGACCTCATTCCGGAGCCGTTGTTGGCGATGAGGCCGCCGAGGGTGCAAAAATTCGCCGAGCCGGGGTCGGGCGGGAAAAAAAACCCATGAGGTCGCAGCCGCTCATTCAGCCGCGCCTGGACGACCCCCGGCTCGACGACGACGGCCAAATTGGCGAGATCCATCTCGACGATCCGGTCCATCCCCGAGAGGTCGAGGACGATCCCGCCCCGCAGCGCCACCGCCCCGCCGGCGAGCCCCGTCCCCGCGCCCCGGGCGGTGACGGGGACCCCTTCGGCGGCGGCTAGGCCGACGACGTCGGAGACCTCCGCCGTCGAGAGGGGGCGGACTACGTAGTCCGGGGTGCCCGACACCATCGAGGCGTCGGAGGAGTAGCAGAGCCTCTCGGCGGGGGAGGCGGTGGCCCTCTCGCCGACGATATCGCGGAGCTTATCGATAATATCCATGGAAGACCTCATTTTGCGGGAGAATTGCGGCGCCGAATGGCTGGCGGAGTCGGAGGAGGAATTCCGTCGGGGGGATATAATAGGGTATCGATGGGTGGGGCTTGCAAGGTTATTTTAGGTGTGATTCGGTCTCTAGGATGCAGTTCATGTGCGAATATGCAATATTGAATGGCAATACGAATTATATTATTTTTACAATAATTAAATCCTACTTTATAATCATAGTTGACCAAAACGCGTATAAACTTGCCGAGTAAAAGGATTGCAAATAGGCCTAATTTGATTCATGGCAAAATACGGTGGTGACCGTTTATCCGGTTGATGTTATATAATATGGGTGTGTAAGTAGTTCACGCAGAGTCCAATTATGATCAATCAATCCCTGCTGCTTCGCAGGAGAATTCTTCTTGCAGCACCCGTTTTCG
>NZ_JARFPL010000052.1:0-13602 GCF_029167205.1 Candidatus Methanocrinis alkalitolerans | reverse complement strand
TCTGCATCATGTGTATATACATATCCCATCTATGGAGATGAACATTTCGGTGCCAAGGAGAAGCGGGAGTAGGCGCGCATTCCTCCCCCGACTGAAGTCGGGGGCATCCTGCTGAGATTTTCGTGAATGGAGCTCGAAACATTGCTGATCTTGGGGCTATTGTAAGCCAGCCTGGAGGTTCGGGGTTGTTCTGCTTAATCAAGGCAGAAAAGATCCCAGGGCTACCGAAAGCCCATCCCCTTTAGGGGATGGGTCGCTTACAGGTACCTTTAAGTCGATGGGTTCCGAATGATAGTTCGGAGTCCTGTCGATGCGAATTGGAGTCTACGTATGCCACTGTGGCCTGAACATTGCAGGGGTCCTGGAGCCCGACAGCCTCACCGAGTTCGCCAAAACCCTCCCCGGCGTCGAGGTCGCTCGGGATCTCCAGTTCACCTGCTCCGACACCGGCCAGGAGACGATCAAGGAGGACATCGCCGAACACAAGCTGGAGAGCATCGTCGTCGCCGCCTGCTCGCCTCGGCTCCACGAGCCGACCTTCCGGCGGGTCATCTCCGAGGCGGGGATGAACCCCTTCATGCTGGAGATGGCGAACATCAGAGAGCAATGCTCCTGGGTCCACATGGACGAGCCGCCCCAGGCCCAGGAGAAGGCTAAAGACCTGATACGGATGGCGGTGGCCAAGGCCACCCTCTTAAACCCCCTCCAGGGGGAGACGATGCCCGTCAGCCGGGAGGTCCTGGTCATCGGCGGGGGAGTAGCCGGGATCCAGGCTGCCCTCGACCTCGCCGACTGCGGCCTCCACGTATATCTGGTGGAGAGGAGGCCGACGATCGGGGGGTACATGTCCCTCCTCACCGACGTCTTCCCTACAAACGACTGCTCCATATGCGTCCTGGCGCCGAAGATGACCGACGTCTACAACCACCCCCTCATCACCCTCATCACCTACGCCGAGATCCTGAACATCGAGGGGTCCGTGGGAAGGTTCACCGTCTCCGGCGTCAAGAAGGCGAGGTTCGTCGACGAGAAGCTCTGCAAGGGCTGCCTCAACGAGTGCGCCGGGGTCTGCCCCGTGGAGGTCCCCGATGAGTACGAGTTCGGCCTCGGCAAGAGAAAGGCGATCTTCATGCCGATACCCCAGGCCGTCCCCCTCGTCGCCTGCATCGACCCAGAATCCTGCATCGGCTGCGGCCTCTGCGCCGAGGCATGCCCCGTCGACGCCGTCAAGTACGACCAAACGCAGGAAGAGTTCAGGTTCGACGTCGGCGCCATCATAGTCGCCACCGGCTGGCAGTCTTTCGATCCCGCCCGAAAGGAGGAGTACGGGTACGGCAGGTATAGAGACGTCATATCCGGCCTCCAGGTCGAGAGGCTCCTCAACGCAGCAGGGCCGACGGGCGGCGAGGTCGTCCGCCCCTCCACGGGCCAGGTGGCCAAGTCCGTCGCCTTCCTCCAGTGCGTAGGATCCAGGGACGAGACGGTAGGAAACCCCTACTGCTCCCGGGTCTGCTGCATGTACGCACTCAAGAACGCCCAGCTGATAAAGGAGAAGTACCCCGATACCGAGGTATCGATCCACTACATCGACCTGCGGGCCGGGGGTGAGGGTTACGAGGAGTTCTACATCCGGGCCCAGAGGCTCGGGATCAACTTCATCCGGGGCCGGGTCTCGGAGGTGGAGGAGGTGGATGGAGAGCTGCAGGTCAACTACGAGGACACCCTCCTGGGGGGCTTTCGGTCGAAGCCCTACGACCTCGTCGTTCTATCGGCGGGCCTTGAGGCCAACAGGGACGCGGACGTCGTCGGAAACCTCCTGGGCCTCTCCAAGAGGCCCGACGGTTTCTTCGAGATCGCCCACCCCAAGATGAGGCCCGTGGAGGCCCACATCGACGGCGTCTTCATCGCTGGCTGCGCCTCGGGCCCCAAGGAGATCCAGGTCTCCATCGCCCAGGGGGAGGCGGCGGCGTCGAAGGCGATGGGCCTTCTGGTGAGGGGAGAGCTCGCCCTCGACCCCGTCGTCGCCGTCGTAGACGCCGAGAAGTGCATAGGCTGCAAGCTCTGCGTAGAGACCTGCCCCAGCAAGGCGATCTCCGTCAACGGAACCGCCCTCGTCGACGAGGCGGCCTGCAAGGGGTGTGGGACCTGCGCCGCCGCCTGTCCCGTCGACGCCATCGAGATGACCCTCTTCTCCGACGAACAGATCCTCGCGCAGATTCACGCGGCGACGGCGGTCAAGGGGCAGTACCCCTTCATCGTGGGGTTCCTCTGCAACTGGTGCAGCTATGCGGGGGCAGACCTCGCCGGAACGTCCCGGATCCAGTACCCTACGAACATGAGGGCGATCCGGGTCCTCTGCGCCGGGAGGGTCGACCCCGCCTTCGTCATCGAGGCGCTGAAAGGCGGGGCCGACGGAGTCCTGATATCCGGGTGCCGCCTCGGCGAGTGCCACTACAACAAGGGGAACTATCAAGCCTACCAGCGGATCCAGGTTCTTAAGGGGGTCCTGGAGAAGGTGGGGATCAACCCCGGGAGGGTCAAGATCATCTGGTGCGCCGCCAGCGAAGGCGAGATCCTGGCGAAAGAGATTCGAAAGTTCGTCAGTGAGCTGAAGGAGATGGGGCCTGTGGGAACGGAGCTCGCGGCCCTTCGGGCGGCAACACCACCAGGGGGCGATAGCTGATGGTGATGAAGATCGAGAAGGAGATGGAGGTCGAGGGTTCCCACATCAAGTCGATCCAGAGATCTGAGGACTCGGTCAAGGTCCTGGACTACGACTACAAGAAGTGCAATGGCTGCGGTATCTGCGTCGCCCTCTGCCCCACCAAGGCCCTCGCCCTGGGGCCCGTAATCGAGATCGCCACGGGCCTGGACGCCCCGCCGGTTCTCATCGACCTGGATAAATGCGTATTCTGCGGAATGTGCGCCGCCTTCTGTCCCGTCGACGCCTACAAGATGACCGCTAACGATAGAGACTACCGGGATATGGAGGAGTACCCCCACCTCGTCTCGAAGGCCGAGCCGAACGAGAGGTGCCTCCCATGCGCCCTCTGCGAGCCGGTCTGCCCGACGGAGGCGATCACCGTCGTCTTCTATCCGACTCGTGACGTCTTCGGACCCCTCCGGGAGGAGGAGAGGGGGGAGGGTAAGGGGAAGATCGAGGTCGATCCCGAGAAGTGTAACCTCTGCGGGAAGTGCGCCAAATTCTGCGAGGCCTTCCTCCTCACGGAGAGAGAGCCCACCCCAATCGATCTGGTCCCCTTCGAGCAGCTCCTCGTCGACGAGGAGCTCTGCGACCACTGCGGCCTCTGCGTCGGCATCTGTCCCGAGGAGGCGATCAAAGTCGAAGGAAAGCCCCTGGAGCTGGAGGAGGAGTTTGAGTTTTCCGGGGAGATCGAGGTCGACCAGGATAAGTGCATCGGGTGCGGCAGGTGTCTATTGGTCTGTCCCTACGACGCCATGGAGATCACCAAGCCCTTCGAAGGCGAGATAAGGCTCGTCGAGCGGCAGCTCCCTCTCTGCGACCCCATGGGCTGCCACGCCTGCTTCAACGTCTGCCCCGCCGACTGCTGGTACGTAGGAGAGGACGGGAGAATAAAGGTCGAAGAAGATCAGTGCATCTTCTGCGGGGCCTGCGCCAACTCCTGCCACTGCTTCGCCGTGGAGGTGGAGAGGACCGGCGTCGCTCATACGAAGGTTATGGAGACGCCCTGGGCTGAGGAGTGGAAGGAGGCAATCTCCGCGATCGTCTCTAAGTCGAGGAAAAGGCCGGACATTTCCAGGATCGTCCTCCCGCCCCAGATCGAGAGGGTCCCTATACCCGATATCGAGGCTCCCGAGAGGGACCCCGACCTCCTCTCGAGGATCAACGAGGCCCTCGCGGGGGTCGAGGCGGTGATCAAGAAGCCGAAGGTCCGGTTCGTCTGGGAGAGGGACGAGATCGGCGAGGCGAGGGAGAAGATAGGCGACCGGATCAAGAAGGAGGCGGCGAAGGCTGCCGCCGAGGCCGAGGGGGGTGAGGAGAGATGACGCAGATTGCGAAGATGGAGATTGCGAAGACGCAGACGATGACGATGGAAACAAAGGAAATCGCTACCAGGACCAGGACGGCCGAGGGGGAGAAGTTCAGAGAAAGAGTCCTCGCCCTCGCCGGCTCCGAGGTGAAAACCTGCATCCAGTGCGGGACCTGCTCGGCGAGCTGCCCCACCGCTCACCTGATGGACACCCCCATACGAAAGCTCGTCAAGCTCGTCCTCGAAGGCGAGAAGAAAGCGGCTCTATCGAGCAGGTCGATATGGCTATGCACCTCCTGCCTCCTCTGCACCATTCGCTGCCCTAGAAGTATCAGGCCCATGGCCGTCGTCGCCGCCCTCAAGACGGTCTACGAGAAGGAGGGGAAAAGGTGCAGAGACTCGGTCTTCGAGGGGATCTTCGGCCGCCAGATCCGGGATTATGGTCGGATATCGGAGTTTCTCCTCTCGGCGGAGTACATGATAAGAAGCCCCGGCTCGGCGGCCCAGATCATGGCCTTCGGGGCGGAGCTCGTCCCCAAGGGGAAGATAGAGCTGGGCTTTGAGGCCGCCAGGGGCGAGAGGATCGAGGGGACCGAAGAGATGAGGCGGATCTTCGAGCTTCTCGGAGACGAGGGAAAGGCTGAGGCAGAAAAGGTCGAAGCGGCTGAAGCTGGAGAGGCAAAGAAGGCTGGAAAGGCCGAAGAGACGAAGGAGGCCGAAAAATGAAGCTCGCCTACTACCCCGGATGCGTCGCCCGGTCGACCGGCAGGGAGTACGAGATCTCGACCCTGGCGGTCTGCAGGGCTCTTGGCGTCGAGCTGGAGGAGATCGACGACTGGAACTGCTGCGGCGCCACCCACGTCTCGAACGAGCTCGTCTCGACGGCCCTCGCCGCGAGGAACCTGGTGAGGACCGACCTGCCGGTGATGGCCTCCTGCTCCATCTGCTACAGCAGGCTGCGGGCCGCCATGATCCGCCTCGAAGACCGGAAGGTGAGGGAGAAGGTGAACCAGGCGCTGGAGAAAAAGTACGAGGAGGCGAAGGAGGTCCAGCACGTCATCCAGACGATCACAAGAGCCCTCGGCGAGGCCGAAGACCCCGAGGATCTCGTCGTCCGGCCCCTGGCGGGGCTGAAGGCCGCCCCCTACTACGGCTGCCTCCTGACGCGGCCCAGCGGAGGGATCGACAGCCCCGAGAATCCATCGATCCTCGAAGACCTCATCCGGACCCTGGGCGCGGAGCCGACGGACTTCCGGCTGAAGATGAAGTGCTGCTGCGGCCCCATCTTCATGCCCGAGGAGGAGGCGGCCGCCGAGACCCTCATCCGGATCCTCCGTAACGCCAAGGAGTCGGGCGCCGACTTCGTCGTCGCGCTATGCCCCTTATGTCATCTGATGCTCGACGCCAACCAGCCGCTCCTGGAGAAGAAGTTCGGCGAAGAGATCGATCTTCCCGTCTTATACGTAACCCAGATGGCGGGGCTCGCCCTGGGCCTTGCGCCCGAGGAGCTGGGGCTTGAGATGAACTCGGTCTCCACGAGGCCGGTGCTGGAGAAGCTCGCGGCGATCGAAGCAGGAGAAAAAGCAGAGGAGGAAGGGGCGGAGGTGTGCTGAGACCGCCGCCCGATTTTCGGGCGGGGCCTAAGCAGGGTATGTATCATGGAGTATACAGTTTTAGTACACCAGGCGGAGGAGGACGGCTTCTGGTCCGAGGTTCCTCTGCTTCCTGGCTGCTACTCTCAGGGGGAGACAATCGAGGAAATCCTGAGCAACACCAAAGAGGCGATCGAGGCTCACCTTATGGCACTGAAGGAGGAAAAGCTGCAGGAGGATCTTCACGACCTATCGGTGATCGCGACTCGGAAAGAGGAGGAGTGCATCAGCTTAGAAGAGCTGAAGAAGCGCCTGTGAAGGCGAGATAGACATTTTTTCATCCACTATGGGCCTAGGTCGAGATTTAGGCGATTACTTGATGGTGGTAGATCCCTCGCAGTGGGGGACGAGTTATCGGCAGTTTATCGGCAATATATCGGCAGTTTATCGGCAATGCGTGGGGACAGCAAATGAGACAAACGCAACCTCCGCAGGAGAAAGACGATTGGCCAGCGAAGAGGATTCTGTCAAAAGAGAGATGAAGATCCACGGTCAGCGCTGGGGAAGCTTCCACCACCGCTACTTCTCCGACCCTGAGGTGGCAGAGCCCCTGACCGCTGCCATCCTCTCGTCCGTCGACGCCGCCCGCCCCGACGTCATCGCAGACCTGGGCGGCGGGACCGGCTTTCTTCTCAGGGAGCTTCTGAGACGGCGCCCACTTCCCGGAGTCCGGCTGGTGGACGTGGACGTCTCCGATCGGCAGCTTTCAGCCTGTGATGATGTGAGGATCGAGCGGTTCGCGGCCTCGGCATCGACCGTAGCCCGCCGGGATCTCGTGGAGGACGACCAGCGCCTACTCCTGGTGGCGAGATCCCTCCTCCACTACTTCGGAAGAGTGGGTCTCCTCCCCCTCCTCCGACACCTGCGGAGCCAGCTCTGCGAGGGTGAAATATTCGTCCACCAGTCGGCCTGCTTCGCCGACCAGGTGGACGCCGCCTGCCTCAACCGAATCTACGGGATGATGGGGACCGAGAAGTGGTACTTCACCATCGACGAGCTGGAGGCGGCACTGGAGAAGGCGGGCTTCTCCCTCTGCGATGTGGGGCCCGCGCCGCCGCTCCGGCTCGACTCCGGCGACCTCGCCGAGAGGTACGGCCTCGGCGCCGAGCTTGTCACCTCTATCCAGGAGGAGGTGGGGCGCGAGTTCGGCGACAGGTCCGGGGTATTCACGTCGGCTGGCGAGGAGTTCACCGCCTGGCTGCACTACCACATCTTCACGTGCCGGGCTGTGTGAGGGCATAGACGGCCCAAGGATGGAAGGCGAGACGCCGAGAAAGTCGATTCTCTTTTCTGCTCACCGCTTCACGAAAATCTCAGCAGGATGCCCCCGACTTCAGTCGGGGGAGGAATGCGCGCCTACTCCCGCTTCTCCTTGGCACCGAAAGGTTCATCTCCATAGATGGGATATGTATATACACATGATGCAGACGCTCAAGGTCAAACTTGAACCGACCCCAGAACAGGTTCAAGCTATTCGCGAGACGATGCATCAGTTTAACGCCGCCTGCAACTTCGTGGCTGACAAAGCGTTTGAGCTTCGTACCGCCAATAAAATCGAGCTGCAGAAGGTCGTTTATTATCCGATTCGGGAACAATTTAACCTCTCCGCTCAGATGGCGGTCAGAGCTATCTCTAAGACCTGCGAAGCCTACAAGAGAGATAAATCGATCAAACCGACCTTCGATCCTGACGGATCTGTCGTCTACGATCAGAGACTCATGTCCTGGAAAGGTCTCGATCTCGTTTCTCTCTTGACTCTCGAAGGCAGGATAAAGGTCCCTGTTGTCATCTGCGAGTACCACGAACCCCGGCTCAATCGGATCCGAGGACAGGCCGACCTCATTTTCGAACGGGGTGAGTTCTATCTCTGCGTCGTCGTCGAAGTTCCCGAGTCTCCGAAGATCGAACCGATTGGTGTTATCGGCGTCGATCTTGGGATCAAGAACATTGCCGTTGATTCGACCGGCGAAGAGTTCTCCGGTGACGGTATCGAGAACGTTCGATCCAAGATAGATAACCTCAAGGCCGATCTTCAAAGCTGTGGGACCGATAGCGCCAAACGTCATCTCAAGAAACTCTCGGGTCGAGAGGCTAGGTTTCGTCGGGACGTGAACCACTGCATCTCCAAAAAGCTGGTTGCGAAAGCCAAAGACACCTCTTCCGTGATCGCCCTCGAAGATCTTCAGGGTATCCGGGAGGGGATGACGGTTTCGAAGGCTCAGAGACGCAAACAGCATAGCTGGGGATTCTATCAGCTCAGGCAGTTCCTCGAGTACAAGGCAGCGATCGCTGGAGTTCCAGTAGTCTACATCGACCCTGCCTATACGTCCCAGGAATGCTCCGTTTGTCATCATATATACCGGTCAAACCGACCTACTCGGGATCAGTTCGCTTGTGTCCGCTGTGGTTTCTCTGGCCCTGCTGACACCGTCGCAGCTCGAAACATAGCTGCAAGGGTGGCTGTCAACCTGCCCATCGTGGCCCGATTTTTTGTGGAGCCGCAAGCCCCCAATACTGGCGAGCATCATGCCCGCCAATTCATTGGCGGGTAGTTGACGTCTGCATCACCGCTCCAACCACAAGAAGGACAGGAGAACTCCTTTCCTTTCCTGTTCCCTATGTGGTGACATTGGTGGCACGTATTGCTTGTATAGGCAGGTTCTACCAGAATTACAGGGATACCTGCAGCCAGAGCCTTGTAGCTCACAAACTCCTTCAGCTGATAGAAGGCTCACTTATGGAGGGATTTGATCCGGCGATTAGATGTCTGCCTGATCCCTGACAGATCTTCAAACGCGATCGCAGACTCAGTTTCAATGGCTCTTTGAAGCCTAAAATATGTTTCGATATAACAGGAGGCAGATGATTTAGGACGCATTCCTCCCTCTCCCTAAAGGGAGAGGGCCTCCTGCTGGATACATGTGATGGGTAAAGGAGACGAATATGCCAAATCGTCTCCTAATCTCTCTTCATAGACGGCGTCAAATGGAGATCTTGGTGCGCCATATCAAAAATGGTGGTTTTAGCCATCCCTAAATCAGACCATCTAATCTGCCGGCGACGGCACCGAAGAGTCCTCATCGAAGAACGAACTGTAAACGTCGGTGTAAAAGTCAGGTGCCGGGAACGGGATCCGAACCCGTGACTTCCAGATGCCTCAGGAGACGAGCGCCTCATATTCGCGTTCCCTATGAGTCTGGCGCCCTAACCGACTAGGCCACCCCGGCACAGCAGATCCCCTAGGGCAATTAGTTACATAAACGTTGTGCTCATCTCCCTCGCTCCCTCCTGGGAGAACTTATTTCTAAGGGGGGGCTGGATATGGGCCGCTGACTAAGATGTCTTCGATCATATCCTCCACTGTGAGCGATTCGCTATCTGGAAAGCTGATCGTCCTAGCGGTCACGGGAAGCATCGCCGCGGTGAGGACCGTCGACCTCGCCCGCGACCTGATCCGGCGGGGGGCGACGGTTCACTGCGTCATGAGCTGTGCCGCCATGGAGATCATCCATCCATACGCCCTGGAGTACGCGAGCGAGAACCCCGTGGTGACGAGGATCACGGGAAGGGTAGAGCACGTCGAGTTCTGCGGCGTCGGGGGGAGGGCCGACCTCCTCCTCATCGCCCCCGCCACCGCCAACACCATCGGAAAGATGGCCTGCGGCATCGACGACACCCCCGTCACCACCTACGCCACCACCGCCCTCGGATCCGGAGTTCCCGTCGTCGTCGTCCCCGCGATGCACGAGGCGATGTACCGCCACCCTGCGGTATTGAAGAACCTGGATGCCCTCCGGTCGATGGGGGTCGTCGTCGTCGGCCCCCGGATCGAGGAGGAGAAGGCGAAGATCGCCGACAACACGGATGTGGTGATGGAGGCCGAGCGGCTCCTGGGCCCTGGCGACCTCGCGGGAAAGAAGGTCCTGGTCACCAGCGGCGCTACCGCCGAGAAGGTCGACCCCATCAGGATATTGACTAACAGGGCCTCGGGGAAGACGGGCGCGGAGATCGCCCTGGAGGCCCGGAGGAGGGGAGCGGAGGTGACCCTGGTCCATAGAGGCCATCTCGGTCTGCCGCTGCGCGAGATATTCGTCGAGAGCGCCGAGGAGATGGGATGCGCCGTCCTGGCGGAGCTGGAAGGCGGCAAGTACCACGCCATGATAGCCGCCGCCGCCGTCTCCGACTACACCCTCGCCCCTTTCGCCGAGAAGATCAAGTCCGGGGGCGAGCTCACTTTGAGGCTATCGCCCACCTCAAAGATCATCGGAGCCGTTCGGTCCAGTCATCCGGATCTGAAGGTGGTGGGGTTCAAGGCCGAGACCTTCCTCTCAGACGACCATCTGGTATCGAGGGCACGAGAGTCGATGGAGAAGAACCGGCTGGACATCGTCGTCGCCAACGACGTCGGGAAGGGCGGGATGGGGACGGAGGATAACAGGGTCCTGATCCTGGGGCGGGATGGGACGATCTCTGAGGTCTGCGGTCGAAAGAGGATGATAGCCAAAGCCGTCATCGACGCCCTGGTGGTGGTGTTATCCTGAAGGCCTCTGCCCCCGCCCATATAACGGGCTTCTTCGCAGCCCGTACTAACCCCGATCCTAGACTGGCGGGTTCCGTCGGCTGCGGCCTCAACCTGGATCTATTTGCCAGAACCGTCGTCAGCCCTTCAGAGGAGACGGCGGTCTTCCTCAACGGTGTCGAGTCGACGGCACCGGTGACCAGGAGAGTCGTCGAGAGGCTCGCGCCGGAGCACGTCAGGGTCGAGACGGAGCTATCGATGCCCCTGGGGGCCGGGTTTGGGGCGAGCGGCGCCGGGGCCCTCAGCTCTGCCTACGCCATCAACGAGGCCTTCAGCCTCGCCCTCACCGCCGACGGAGTCGGGGAGGCGGCCCACGGTGCGGAGGTCGCCTCCGGCACCGGCCTTGGGGACGTCATCGCCCAGAACGTCGGCGGCCTGGTGGTGAGGCTCTCGGCCGGAGCGCCCGGCGTCGGGTCCGTCGACAGGATACCGGTCCCGCCCCTGCGGATCGACTGCATCGTGAGGGGCCCATTATCGACGGAAGAGGTCCTCTCGGACCCCTCCGTCATGAGGGGGGTGAACCGGGAGGGGGAAAGGGCCCTCAAGGAGCTTCTGAGGAGGCCGACCCTGGATAGGTTCGTCTCTCTATCATGGGAGTTCGCCCGAAGGTCCGGGCTTGCGAGAGATTGGATGGAGGATGCCGTGGAGGCGGTGGAGGCTTCTGGAGGGATGGCGTCGATGGTGATGCTCGGCGACGCCGTCTTCGCCGTCGGTGGGGCCGAGGCCCTGGCGGAGTTTGGAGATGTCATATCTGCGAAGGTCTGCCTCGGGGGTGCCGGCCTTGAGTGAGGTGCCCAGAACCCATCCTAGATACGCATCTCTTATGACCCGGGAGAAGTTGGTGGAGGGGGTCGGGCGGGGGATCACGGGGCTCAACGGCTTGATAGCCCAGGGGAGGGGCGAGGCCCTCGACTACCTCATCGGCGAAGTGACGACGGCTCCCGCGATGGAGGCGGAGCGGGCGGCGGCGGCGATGCTCCTTCTCGCCGAGGGGCCGGTCCTCAGCGTCAACGGAAACGCAGCCGCCCTCGTCCCCAAAGAGATGGTGGCCCTCGCGAATAAGATCGGTGCGCCCCTGGAGGTCAACATATTCTACCGTACCGAAGAGAGGGTGAAGAAGATAGCCGACCTCCTCAGAGGCCTCGGCGCCGGGACGGTCTATGGAGACGAGCCGGATGCGCAGATCCCCGGCCTCGACCACGCTCGGGCCAAGGCCGCAAGGGGCGGGATATACGATGCCGACGTCGTCTTCGTACCTCTGGAGGACGGGGACCGGTGCGAGGCGCTGGTGAAGATGGGAAAGAGGGTGATCACCGTCGACCTAAACCCCCTCTCCCGGACCGCCAGGACCTCGACGGTGACGATCGTCGACAACGTGGTGAGGGCTCTACCGAATCTCATCTCTCTCGTCGACGAGATGGCGGGCCAGGACGAAGCGGAGCTACGGCGGCTGTTGGAGGGCTACGACAACAGGGCGGTTCTCAGACGGTCGGTGGAGGAGATGATCTCTCATCTAACCCATCAATTTTCAGCTTTGGACGGCTGATCCCCACCAAAATATTTTATATACTGCTTGCATTAACCTCTCCCCATGCCCAAGCGGGTCATCTCCCACCATGAGCTTATAGAATCGGTCCACTCCGCCACCAGCGCTCCCTTCGACGCCATTTACCCGAGCGATCGCAGCTATCTGGCCCTATCCCTCGGGGAGGTCTGGGAGACGGTCCAGTCCTTCGGCCCCGGCTCGGGGAATGGGGACGGGGTGGACGTGGATCATCTTGCTCGGAGGCTCTGGTACGCCTTCAAGGAGAGGGAGAGCCGCTCTGCCTGTGGGATGGTGAGGCTGGACAGGCCGATCGTCCGGGACGTGGTGGGGGTCGTCACCGTCGACGACATATTCTCCGAAGGCGGCCAGGACCCCGTGGGGCTCGACGACTGCGTCTTGAGCGACGACCTCGCGGAGTACGCCGAGGAGGTGGGGGTCCGGTTCGGGGTCGATCCTAAGAACGGGGCAGTCGAGTCCCGTGATCTGGAATGTGGGATCGAGATGACCCTCATAGACCCCCAGACAAAAGACGTCTTCAAGAGGAGCGATGGGGGGAGCTTCGGCGCAGGGGAGTGGCGGGTCTCGGAGATAAGGGCGGTGGCGGTCTGGTTCTGATGGTCCGGTCGGAGGGGGTTGAAAGCCAACATCAGATCAAGGACTTTTTCAGTCTCGTCTCTTTGACCTCAGAGTTCAGCTCACCTTAGCTCTGATCTCGGCGATGGCTGCTTTGATCTCGGCTATCTCCTGGCTGAGCCGCTCATACTTCTCCTCCAGCCGATCGCTTTTGAGGGTCGATATGATCTCGTCCCTTCCGCGGCGGGCTTCTTCTCGGGTGGCGCAGACCTCCTCTCTGATGGCTCCGATCTCGGAGGTGTCGGCTTTGATCTCCTGGAGGATGGATATGGAAGCGTCCTGCTTATCGAGCATCTGGTCCTGCTTGTTCAGCATCATCCTGCTGACGGTCAGGTTCTCCTCGCCGAGCACTATGCTCCGGTGGAGAAGTCCCACCGCCACATCGAACCTCTCTCCCAGCTCCTCCTGCCAGTCTCCTCTTATGATCATGAAGTAGGGAAACTCGCCCGTCGCTGAAGCCCAGCGGACCTCCAGCTCCCGGACCTGTATCGGACCGTCCTTTATTCTAAGAGCCTCCACAAACTCCTTTAGGGCTTCTTCCTCCCCTTCGCCCACGATCCTGACATCGTAGGGCTCCTGGTTCTGGACGGTGCCGGAGAGCGCGAGGTTCCTTCCTATCCTCTGGACCACGTCTCTGAACCCAACCCTCTGGACGTCTCCTCTGGCGAGGACCTCGACTCGTTTCATATTCCTTTTCCACTGGGGTTCTCCTTCCATGTCAGGATTTCGGTCGAAGATCGAGAAGATCGTGTCAGGTGCACAAAGAGGCCTCAGCCCCATCTTAGGGGCGCGTATGGCATCTGTGTGGATGGCTTGCATGATGGCGTGTCCGCTGGTCGTCGGGGCCGAAGGGGGCGGCGGCCCCTTTAGCCTCAGCTCCCAAGATGGCGGCGGCCAGCGACGATGGGGGCCTTCAGCCCGAGGGGCCTGGGACGGGTCTCGGAGATTCGGGGTTAGCCGTCTCGTTCTGATCCGCCTCTCTTCTTCTTAAATATCTCAAAGAGCTGCTGGACGTTACCAGAGAGGGGTTTGAGCGGGTAGTAAGCGGTATCCATTGGTCATCGGTTAAGCCCACCACTCCTCGGTAAAGCGCTTTCTATTTACATGCGGATCTACAGCTTCACTCATACTAAATTCTAAAGATGTTTTTAAGGAAGTTTCTAATCCCATATGTTGAAG
>NZ_JARFPL010000051.1:0-13846 GCF_029167205.1 Candidatus Methanocrinis alkalitolerans | reverse complement strand
GCATCATCTAGGATTGATCCGATTTCAAGACTGACTTGCTGTAGCCCCTTTGACCAAGCCAATCTCACCGTACTTGCTACCGAGATCGCTGCCTCATCGCGATTCTTCTCTTAACCGATGACCAGTGAATGCTATAGCCGGATGCCCGAGCTGCACCGCGAATGCTTCCTTTTTCGGGAATCAGCGCCAAAGTTCGGCAGACTTCATCTATCGATGTGTTTAAGCCGAAGAACGGCGTTCCGCGAGTTTCGCTGAAGCAATGACCACAGGTCCTGCACTTGAGAAGAGCTCTATTATCCTTCCCGTATCGTTCTTTCAAAAATATATTTCCAGCACCGGTTCTCCCATAATCGGGGCAATCCTCCTCCCAGCACCAGAATTTAGATAAATCCAACTTTTCCTCCATCGGGTCGCGTACCCAGATTACTGAATAGCGCTAACGGGTGACGTAATGGCTGTTTGGCGGAAAATACGTCCCTTGAATTCGATTCGAGTGGCGATTTTCAGTAGATCGAGTACGCGACCCTCCATCGCTACACCCAATCATAATTGGAGGCGGTAATATATAAATTATTCAGTCATACAAGCACACGACCGCGAAATGCCGGATCGAAGAAAAGAAAATAGAAACCAAAACCTCAAAAAAAATATGGTGGTTAGAGGGCCCCAACAACCGGCGGCCCTCAAAAAGGCGGCGGATTTATTCGCAAGAACTATTTGATCTTCGACTCCACCATATCTTCCCTCATCTTGCAGAGGCTCTCAGCCCCCCGGACGTAGAACCAGTAGTGTACGACCACCAGGACCCCCCACCCGAAGGGGGAGTAATAGACGGCCAGGGACGGGTCGATCCTTATCGAGCCCATCATGTTCAGGGCTATCCATATTACGTTCACAACCAGATATATCCCAAGATGGAGCTTGAAGAGCTTCATCTGGTCGGCGACCGTCGCCTCTCTAAAGACCCTTTTATATTCCTCAATAGTTCCAGCCATAATTCACCACCTGCTCAAACCAATACATCGGCATCCAACTTATGCATTCATAAGATTTAAGCTTAATCGATATTTTTAACTATAGTCATTCGCATAAATCCGGCATTTCGCATTAACGGTTTGAACGCTCATTAATTTTCCTGCTATCGATTTTTTGAGAATAGATATCAATCGACTCTGTATAGAGATCAAATAAGGCCAGCTTCATAAAGACTAAGAATATAATTATTAAATTTTTATAATATACTGAATTGTTAATATCGTGTTGACAAATTCTAGTAAAATTATTTTAAACAAAATTTAAGTTAAACGTTTGAATTTATGCACATTTTGGCAAGCAATAAATTCTTAATTTTGCATAGCCTTACTGCGGAATACCGGATAAATCTTTATAATGCATATTATTTAATAAAAATTTCTCGATCCAATAACCTGCATAACTTTTGCATTTAGCGAAACTGCAAAAGGACTCCGCAATGATACGTTTCATCTCCTCTAGATTTGGGACAAAAGAAGTGGATAGTACTCGTTTGGCTCTTCGCTATTCCGTGTTGGTAACTTCAGGATAGCGGTGAGCGGATTAGATCATGCCAATTATTGTCACGGATTCCTGTTCGTGGGTCAGTAGGTGGCGATACACCTCAAGATCATCCCAAATTCCGGCAGTCATGAAGTTATTGGGACCAAGCTACAGGATTAGTGATCCCTTAAATCCACCCACACAAAACAGCGAGGAGCCACTCGTTTTATCGATTTCCAGATGAATTCAATTGGATTCAAATTTGGAGAATATGGAGGAAGATAAACGAGATATATGCCGAGTTCCTTCGCCTTTTGTCTAACGAGTCTGCTCTTGTGAGATGAGAAGTTGTCGATGATAACTACAATCGCTTGATAGGTATCATTTGAAGTTTTTATATCATTTAACTCTACTTTACAAGTTTTGACTTCAGCATATGTTTTCTAAATTATATGCAGGATATGTGCTACTTTCATCTGGATATGTGCACCACATTTGACTTCGCAGAACTTCCGTATTATGTGATGCGCAGGAGTAGTTTATAAACTGGGCTCGGCCGAGGGAAAACTTGGAAAGTAGAGTAATTTATATAATCTTCACGGTCTTGTCAACAAAGAGGTGGTTTAGCTTTAGCTGTCGAAAAATCCTGAAAAGTATTAAGATTAGAGGACAGAACAGAAAAAATTGGTCGTAATTTGGAGGGAAAACCGACATAAGGAACGTTCAGATCGAAGGTCGCGTACCCAGATTACTGAATAGCGCTAACGGGTGACGTAATGGCTGTTTGGCGGAAAATAAGTCCCTTGAATTCGATTCGAGTGGCGATTTTCAGTAGAGCGAGTACGCGACCAGATCGAAAATGTTGAGGTAAAGTACTTCACAGAACGCCAATTGCAGGATAATCGAAGTCCTCATTAGTAATATCTCGCTTTCTTCGCATGGTCGTCTTTATGCAAATTGATAGAAGCCATAATAAAATCTGGGAGCTCATCGTCGTCGGCGCAGGCCCTGCCGGACTCTCTTGCGCGATCAGCGCCGCCGGCGGGGGTGGAAAGGTCCTCGTCCTTGAGAAGAAGCGCTCGCCGGCAAGAAAGCTCCTCATCTCCGGCTCGGGCCGCTGCAACATAACCCACGACGGCGACATCCGAGCCTTCCTCGACCGCTACGCCGGAGCGGGCCGCTTCCTCCGCCCGGCCCTCCTCAGCTTCACCAACCGCGACCTCATCGCCTTCTTTGAGGAAAGGGGGCTTTTTATGACAACGCTGGAGGGGGGGAAGGTCTTCCCGGCTACCCAGAGGTCCCGGGACGTCCTGGCCGTCCTCCTGGCGGAGGTCGAGGCCCGGAAGGTGGAGATATCGGGCGGCAAGACCGTAATCTCCATCGAGAAGTCGGAGGAGGGGTTTATCGTCGCCTGCGGGGATGAGGCCTACCGGTCACGCACGCTCGTCATCGCCACCGGGGGCCGGTCGTACCCCGCCACCGGCTCCTCCGGCGACGGCTACTCCTTCGCCGAGGCCTTCGGCCATACAATCGTCGAGGTCGGCCCCGCCCTCGCCCCCGTCCGGATCAGGGATTACCCCTTCTCCGACCTCGCGGGGATCTCCCTTCCCGGGGCGAGGGTCTCGATATTTCGGGGCAAAAAGGTGAAGGAGGGGGCGGGGGACGTCCTCTTCACCCACGACGGCCTCTCGGGGCCGGGTATCCTCGACCTCTCCAGGGACATCCGGGCCGGGGACGTGCTGCGAGTATCGTTTGCGGGGGAGAGGAGAAGGGAAGAGATAGATAACTGGCTTCTCGAAAGGTCGCAGAAGGACGGTCCGCGAAACCTGAGGTCGGTCCTGGCGGAGATGGAGATTCCCGCGAGGCTCGCATCGAGGGTCCTGGAGGCTCTGCAGATCCCTCAGGACCTAAAATGCGCCTCAATGACCAGAGGGATGAGGACCGGCCTTGCAGACCGGCTCGCCGGCTTTCCCTTCGTCGTCGAGGAGGTGGGGGGCTTCGACTCGGCGATGGCGACCAGGGGCGGCGTCAGCCTCCCAGAGGTGGACCCGAAGACGATGGAGTCGAGGCTCGTCTCCGGCCTCTACTTCGCCGGGGAGGTCCTGGACGTCGACGGCGACTCCGGCGGCTACAACCTCCAGGCCGCCTTCTCGACCGGCGCTCTCGCTGGGCGGTCGATAAAAAAGAGGCTCTCGGGCCCTGGGGGGCAGCAATCTTCCGGGGCGGTCCTTTGATGGCCGGGAATTCGAGGGGCGGGGATGAACCTATGGATCGCCACTTCCGGATCGCCACCTATATCAGAATCTAAAATCATCGCGTCTGTCATTCTGCGAGTAATCCATTTCGAGATTCCCGTCGACGATCCGGAGCGGGCCGTGAGGTTCTACGCCGGGGTCTTCGGCTGGAGGCTGGAGCGCTGGGGGCCCTTCGACTACTGGCTCGCCTACACCGGGGAGGGGCCCGGGATCGACGGCGCCCTCAAGCCCCGGGAGAGCCCCGGCGAAGGGACGACGAACACCGTGGAGGTTCCCTCCTTGCAGGATGCGATGGCGAAGGTCGCTGAAGAAGGGGGCGAGGTGATCTGCGAGATCATGACGGTGCCGGGGGTCGGCCGCTTCGCCCGCTGCCGGGACCCGGAGGGGAACGTCTTCGGGATCATGGAGATGGACGGATCGGCCCGGTGAGCCGGGGGGGTGCGGCTCAACGCCCTCTTCGACGAATCCCGCCGTCCTTCACCCCTCCCATTATGCCTTTCAGATCAGCTCCTCGTCCTCCTCCCGCCAGGGCGGAGAGACGAGGCAGAGGAAGAGAAGGGGGCCTTCGCCGATGCTCTCGATATGCTGGACCGACCCCGGAGGGATGTACACCGCCTGGCACGGCCCTACATCGGCGGATTCGCCGTCGATATGCATAATCCCCTGCCCTTCCAGGATGAAGTAGACCTCCGAGGAGCTCTTAAGCCGGTGGGGGGCCGAGGCCTCCCCCGGCCCGAGGACGGCGTGGGCGAGGCTGTAGCCCATGGATATCCCCTCCTCCCGGTCCGGGTGGAGGAGCTCGCAGATATCGGTCCCGTCTTTCGCGGCGAACCTTCGCCCCTCCTTCAGGTCCCTGATCAACATCTTCTCACCCTACCATTCCATCAGAAAATATCGGGGCTGCACTCTGCGAGGAACTCGTCCCAGAGGCCGGGGTATCTGCGGATGAACTCGGCGAGGAGCTCCTTGGGCTCGGGAAGGTCGAGGTCGACGACTTCGATATCGTGGGACTCCATGAACGCCCTCGCCTCGGGGGCGCTCTCGGCCTCCCCCGCCACGACCCGCTTTATCCCGAACTGGACGGCGGCCCCGGCGCAGAGGTAGCAGGGCATCATCGTCGAATATAATGTGGTGCCGAAGTAGCCACCGGTGAGCCTCGAGCGGCGGAGGCAGTCGATCTCGGCGTGGAGAAGCTGATCTTCCTCCTGGACCCTCCGGTTTCTCCCCCTCCCTATGATCCTTCCCTCCTCCACCAGGACCGCGCCTATGGGAACGCCGCCCTCGGCCAAGCCCGCCCTCGCCTCCTCGAGGGCGGCTCTCATGAAATCCTCGTCTACTTTCATATCGTCACGTCGCCTCCCTTCATATCGTCACATCGCCTCCCTTCATATCGTCACATCGCCTCCCTTCATATCGTCACGGAGCGTCCTTTAATATCGTCCTCTCTATAATTCGATCAGAGCTTCAAGCCTCGCGGACCTCCACCTCGACCTTGGCCCCCATCTCCTCCAGATCCTTCAGGAACCTAACGGGCTCGACGACCCTGCCCATGAAGGAGAGCCCCTGCCTCTTGATGCTGCCGTCGAGGTACTGGCGGAGGAAGGCGGTGACGGGCATCGCCGTGAACTCGTAGACGTCGTCGTGGGACGCTCTCAACCTGACCGCGACCCTCTCGCCCTCCTTCTCCCCCTCCGCCTCCAGGATGGCGGCGACCGCCTCCCCCGGCTCTTTGAACCGCTTCGACCCGAAGACCATGAGCCGTGCCAGCGGCCGTCTCCCAAAGCCCCTCTTCACCTTGCCCAGGGAGAAGGCGAGGGGGGTGACGACGTAATCGACGAACCAGTTCAGCCCGGCTATGGAGATCGAGAGCTCCTCGACCCCCAGCTCCTCCGGCAGGCCCCTCATCTCCGCCAGGGTGATGGGGTAAGAGGTCTTCGTCCCCAGGGGCGGCCCGAAGTCGACCTTCCTGACGTCACTTCGCCCTGCCCGCCTCCACCTGCCATCACTGAAGACCTCGGCGGAGAGGTCGCCGAGGGTCCCGACGAACTCATCTACGGCGCCGCCGGGGTCGAAGTCGCTCCTCATGGCGACGGATACCCTCGCCCTACTGTAATCCGAAAAGTGCGCCCCAGCCCACCGGACGAGGACGGAGGGAAGGCCCGGGAGGAAGCCCGCCTGGGTGACGAGGTTGAAGCCTGCGGCTTCTGCCTCCGGGGCGACGGCAGCGAGGACGGGGACGACCTCCTGGGGATAGTGAATATCCATGTAGTCGGCCCGAGCCTCCAGGGCGGCGCGCGCCGTCTCCTCGACGAAGGAGACCGTCGTCGCCGCATCGATCACCAGGTCCGCCCTCCCGAAGGGCTCCTTCAAGGTGGCGGGGTCGGAGGCGTCGGCCCGGGCCCAGGCAGCCCGACCTCCTGGGAATTTGGCGTTGAGCCCCTCGGCGAGGGCTCGCGCCTCTTCCTCGCGCCTTCCGGCGACGATCAGGTCGGCGTTCGTATAATTCAGGATCGCCCTCGATATGGCGGACCCGGCGCCGCCGTACCCCCCCAAAACCAGGATAGTCTTCTCCGTCTTCTCCGCCAGATTCAGCCCTCCTCAAAACGTAATTGGAAACGATAACATCGTAGGACCTCTGGATGTAAAGCCCTTCCGGGTATCCTCGGATTTTGGGTCGCGTACCCAGATTACTGAATAGCGCTAACGGGTGACGTAATGGCTGTTTGGCGGAAAATACGTCCCTTGAATTCGATTCGAGTGGCGATTTTCAGTAGATCGAGTACGCGACCGGATTTTGTGGGGGGTCTTAAATCTGGGAGAGGGGCTCCATCTGGAAGGATATCATCGACCCGATCGGCTTTTATCCCCTTCAGTCCATGGAACTGATCCAAGAAAATATCTGGTGATCCCATGATCGAGATAGATACAGAGAAGGCAGCAGAGGTAGTGGACATAACCCGCCGGGTGAACGACGCCGTCAGGGAGACGGGAGTCGATGAGGGGATCTGCCTCGTCTATGCCCGCCACACCACCACCGCCATCGTCATAAACGAGGGGGAGGGCGGCCTCGTCGCCGACCTCCTCGAAAAGCTCTCAGCCCTCGCCCCACCGGGGGACGGCTACCACCACGACACCCTCGACGAGAACGCCCACGCCCACCTCCAGGCCGCCCTCCTGGGAAATAGCAAGGCGATCCCCGTCGAGGACGGCCGCCTCGTCCTGGGGACCTGGCAGCGGGTCCTCTTCGTCGAGCTCGACGGACCCCGACAGAGGACCGTCTCCGTCAAGGTCGTCCCCTGCTAGGTTGCCATCCGGAGCTTGGGGAAGGCGTTGGCCTTCTTCGCTTACTGGAGGAGGTTCAGATGGGGGTCCCCGTCGTCATCGTCATCTCCTTGAACCCGGCCATGAGGTCTATCGTGATCGGGCCAGGCCTTCCTCCGCTGATGACCCTCCCGTCGATACTGGTGACGGGGGCGACCTCCGCCGCCGTCCCGGTGACGAAGATCTCGTCGGCGGTGTAGAGGTCGAAGAGGCCTAGGTTCGCCTCCTTCACCTCATATCCCCTGGCCTCGGCGATCTCGATGACGGCGCTCCTGGTGATGCCCTTGAGGTTGTTCATGGTGAAGGGGGTGAAGATCCTGCCGTCTTTTATGACGAAGATGTTGTCGCCGCTCCCCTCCGAGACGTTCCCGGCGTCGTCGAGGAATATCGCCTCGTTTCCTCCCTTGACGTTAGCCTCGATCTTCGCCAGGATGTTATTCAGGTAGTTGAGGGATTTGATATTGGGGGGAAGCGCCGCAGGCGAGTTTCTCCTGACGGTGACGGTGACGGCGGTGAGGCCGACTTCGTAGAGGTCACCGTACATGGCATCCCACTTCTGGGAGATGATCATCACCGTCGGCTTAGCGCACTTCCTGGGGTCGAGGCCCAGATCGCCGACGCCCCTGGTCACCAGAGGCCGGATGTAGGCGTCGGTGAGGCCGTTCTTTCGCAGAGTCTCCAGGATTGCATCTGACATCTCCTCCTGGCTCATGGGGATATCGAGCATTATCGCCCTCGCGGAGTCGTAGAGCCTCGCAACGTGCTCTTCGAGCCTGAAGACCCTGCCGTTGTACGCCCTTATCCCCTCGAAGACTCCATCTCCGTAGAGGAGCCCGTGATCGTAAACCGAGACCGCCGCCTCTTGCGCGGGAATAAACCTCCCGTCCAGATAGACCCAACTCATAAGGCATCCACCACCCCGGCATAAGCGGCAAGGGATAAATGGGTTTTGACCGTTGGAACCCGTCTGGCCCCCGGAGGTCGCTGACCCCGATCGATGGTTTTATTACCGAAAAATACCCCGAGCCTAAGAAGCTGTGTGCCATCTTCGGCGGTGTTGGATTTATGATAAAACTTGGTTTTGTGGTCGCTGAGTTCAACCGGGATATAACCCATCAGATGGAGATCCTCGGGCGAGAACATGCTGAATTTCTGGGCGCAGAGGTCGCGAGAACGATCATGGTCCCCGGCGTCTATGATATGCCCCTCGCCGTAAAGAGGCTGGCGGAGCGCACCGACATTGACGCCGTGGTGACGATCGGCTGCGTCATCCAGGGGGAGACGGGCCACGACGAGATCGTCGCCCAGCAGGCCTCCAGGAAGATCATGGACCTCGCCCTGGAGTTCGGCAAGCCCGTCACCCTGGGGATATCCGGCCCCAAGATGTCGAGGCCGGATGCCCATCGCAGGATAGACTACTCCAAGCGGGCCGTGGAGGCCGCGGTGAAGATGGTGAGAAGGCTGGAGGGGGTTTAGGGGTGGTATCCGATAGGCTAGCCTCCATCTCGGAGTCGACGACGATGAAGATCTCGGCGATGGCAAAGAAGCTCAACGCCGCCGGCCTCGACGTCATCGACCTGGGGGTGGGAGAGCCGGACTTCGATACCCCCAGGAACATCTGTGATGCCGCCATCAATTCAATTCAGAGGGGGGACACCCGCTACCTCCCCACCAGCGGCATCCCGGAGCTACGGGCGGCGATCGCCGAGAAGCTTTATGCCGAAAACGGGATCGAGGTCTCTGCCGACCTGGTATCCGTCGTTCCGGGGGCGAAGATGGCGATCTTCGCCGCCATCCAGGCGCTCCTGGAGGAGGGGGACGAGTGCCTCCTCATAGGCCCCTCCTGGGTCAGCTACGAACCCTGCATCAGCTTCGCCGGCGGGAGGGTCCGGTGGGGGGAGGTGGACGGGGATTTCAAGCCCGTGGACCTCGCCGGCTCCATAAACCCCAAGACGAAGATGATCCTGGTCAACTCCCCCTCAAACCCCACTGGGGCGGTCTTCGACCGGAAGATCCTGGAGGAGATAAGAGACATCGCCGTCGACCACGACCTCGCGGTCCTCTCGGACGAGATCTACGAGAAGATAATCTACGGCACCGACCACATCAGCATAGGGTCATTTCCGGGGATGGAGGAGAGGACGGTCACCGTCAACGGCTTCTCCAAATGCTACGCCATGACCGGCTGGCGGCTCGGCTATCTGGCCGGACCCCAGGAGGTGATGATGTGGGTGAACAGGATCCTCTCCCACTCCGTATCCCACGCCACCACCTTCGTCCAGTGGGCGGGAGTCGAGGCCCTCAAGGGCCCCCAGGAGAGCATCTCCGCCATGGTGGCGGAGTTTCATGAGAGGAGGGACCTCTTGGTATCGGGATTGAGAAAGATCGGGATACGCTGCTCCGTCCCTGGGGGTGCCTTCTACGTATTTCCGGACGTCTCCGAGTTTGGCGGCGGAGACCTCTTCGCCGAGAGGATGCTCTCCGAGGCGATGGTCGCCGCGACGCCGGGCTCCGCCTTCGGCCCCGGCGGCAAGGGCCATGTCCGGATCTCCTACGCCGCCTCCAAGGCCAGGCTCACCGAGGCGCTGGAGAGGATAGAGAAGATGCTGGGGTGAAACGCGAAAGGTCCAAAGCCGGGGGTCTTTCTCTGTCGCAGATACCTGTAAGCCTCAGGTGCGGGGGAACTCACCGCCGCACCTTAAGAATTCACAGGCTTAACGAGCAGATGTCGTCACAGGTTAGGCCCGCAGGATATCCGACATGCTCTAAGTCCCAGTTAGGATGCTGCCATATCCCACAGCTTATGGGATCGCACTCACCTCCGACGACGCCAACATCGATGACGCATGTAGCGTAGACGGGCTGGACGATGGGCCCGTCGACGGACCTCGGGTCGACCTTGACGGTGTTCATAAACCTCCCGTCAGCAACGGCGAGGGCCGAGAACTCGATCGTCTTCGTCTCGAAGGCGCAGATATCCAGGATGTTCCAAACGATGACACCATCCTCATAAGAGGCTATAGGCGTCGACGATTCGAGGAAAGTCATCCCTGCCGGAAGCCAGTCAGTCACCGTGGCAACCCTGGTGGAGTCGTCGTTGTTGGTGATGTCGATCCTGTAATTAACGACCTTGGGGTTGGCGGGGTCGATCTCGGCGCCTTTAATGACGGAGATCGTTCCGTCGTCCAGGCAGCAGGTGAGCCATTTGATCTCTAGGGCGCTATAGTTGGATGCACAGACCCATTCGCCATTGAGGCCAGCGCAGACATTAACTCGGTTTACCAGCTCAGGCGGATAGCCAGCCGAATGGTATTTGCTGACGTCCAGCGAGAGGTCGATCTCGACCACCCCGCCGATCGATAGGTGAGTCAAGGTCCAGTTAGCAGAGGTGTCGGTAATTTCTGTAGGCCTGAGCGACGAGGGCTCGATAAGGCTCGATCCCAGCGGGAAGTAGTCCCGGACGTATACTGGCTGAAGCACCCGGTTACCCTCATTCTCGATTCGGATGGTGTAGTCTGCAACCCTCCTCGTTTTCACAGCGCCCTCGATATGGGGCTCGCCATAATCCCGCGGAAGCGTTTCCACATAGACCCTGTTGAGGGTCTTGGTGACGTTCAGGTGGGGCCTATCGTACTTGGCGACCCCGGTGAGGTGGACCCTCCTCTCGATCGAGTAGTCGCCGATGTACTGTTCATCGAAGTCGATCTCGGGCTCGCTCTGGTTACGCTCCAGGAGAACTCTGTACCGTGCGATCCCCTCGAAGGTGGCGTCGGTGAGCATCTCGTTGAGGCCCCTGGCGACGGTCTCCTTGTCGAGGTAGGAGAGGCTCGTATACTCCTCACCGATGTAGCTCGTCCTCGGCGTAGTCGAGTGCATGCCCTCTCTCCACTTCTGAGAGTAGGCGATCGTCCGGTCATCGGTCAGCTGCTGGCTCATCGGCGCGTGGACGGAGCTGATGTCTTTGGCGATGTAGTTGGTGTAGGTCTCTATGAGCTCTTCAGAGTCGTAGGTGCCTGTACCGGATTCGTAGGACCTCTGACTCTCGCCGATCCGGCGGTCTCCAACGGTGAAGCCGGAGCCAGAGGCCGCCTTCTCGTAGGATACGCCCTTGCCGTACTCGTCGACCCTCTGGAGGATCTTGAAGGATCCAATGTAGTCCTCCCGGACCTCGATGATGGGCGTATCTTGAGGTGTCGATCTGTTGGTGGGCATCTTGAGGAAGCCGATGTGTCCCATACCGTCGAACTCGACGTCGATCT
Source organism: Candidatus Methanocrinis alkalitolerans (assembly GCF_029167205.1). Taxonomy (NCBI): domain Archaea; kingdom Methanobacteriati; phylum Methanobacteriota; class Methanomicrobia; order Methanotrichales; family Methanotrichaceae; genus Methanocrinis; species Candidatus Methanocrinis alkalitolerans. The sequence goes on along the minus strand of NZ_JARFPL010000051.1, from coordinate 2,496 downwards.
CCATCACCGACTCGTTCTGGTCGAGGAACATCCTCGATTCGCGGTCGATGAAGGTGGCGTACCGGTACTCTTCGCTCATGGAGGTGCCGGTAACCCGATTCTTGGCGTTCGCCGCCTGGGTCCATCTCGACGAGAAGGTCACCTCCCGACCGTGGTACAGGCCGATGGTGGTGGGAGCGTAGGTGGCGGCCATGTCCTTATGCATCAAGATCGACTTGTTCTCGGTCCTGACCGTGACGAGCTCCGCGCTCTCGTAAGTTCCGGATCCGTGCTCCCGGGTGGAAAGCTCCGTCCCTGGATCTGAGACTGTCACGCTCGTGCAGTCGGAGAACTCCCGGTTCGGAAATTCGTCGACGGTAACGTAGATGCAGTTGGTTATGACGTAGGACTGGTAGGTGGTACTGTAGTCGTTTCTGATGTTGACGAAGCCCTTGCCTGCAATGCCCTGGGCCATGTCGAGCTCGAAGTCCTGCTTCTCAGGGACTTTGACCCTCAGAGTTATCAAGGTATCCCAATCTTCAATTCCTTTTACCTGTGGGATCCTCCAGATACCGTCCGAGTCGGGCATAGGCGATGCCTCGATGAACTCAACATCCCGATTGAAAACATCCCTGACGGTGACGTTGGTGTAAGTCGAGTCGAGAGGAGCTTTGATCTGTATCAGGTACTCAATCTCCTCGCCGCGCTTGACATGAGAATTGAGGGCGATCTTTCTAACCTCTAATTCGTCAGTTTGATGGTTACCAAAGTCGGCGTTGGTCTTCGAGGCGGTTGTCAGCATAATCGAGTGCGATCCGCTTGGGGGATACGTCTGAATCCACCCCGGCTTCTGAACTTCTCTCACAGTGTAGCTTTTTGGTGCCAGGTGATCGAAAGAGTAAGTGCCATCTGCTGATGTAACGATGGAGTCGATAACTTCCCCTTCGAAGAGAAGTTCAATCCTCCAGCCGGGAAGGCCCGACTCGCCAGAATCTCTGGCTCCGTTATTGTTGGGGTCGTTGAACTTCGTGCCGGAGATCGAAAAGGCGCCGCTGTGGACGTTCCGGAACGTGGTGGGGAATCCAAGGGAGATCATATCATCTTTCGATAGGCGTTTTTGGTTGCCAACGGTATCAGCCAGCCAGAGATCCCGTAGTTGCCAGGTTCCTGCTTCGCTATATTGGGGGAGGGTCATAACGCTGACATAGATGCCATCAAACTCGTTTCCTGAGACACGGTCCCAACTGCAGAAGCTTGCATACGAATTTTGATTTCCGGAAGGACTGATAAACGAGACACCAGAGCTGCACATGACCTCAGAGACACTTATCCCGCTCAGATCATCGGCCAAACGTGCTGTGAACGTGATATCTTGAGACGACGTTGATGTATCAACCGATTTGGGATCGAAATCGAAGGTCAAGATACTGGGAGGTTCTGTATCTTCATCTGATATCACTTCAAAATCAGTGGGGAAACCAAGGGATATCATGTCATCTTTCGATAGGCGTTTTTGGTTGCCAACGGTATCAGCCAACCAGAGATCCCGTAGTTGCCAGGTTCCTGCTTCGCTATATTGGGGAAGGGTCATAACGCTTACATAGGTGCCATCAAGCTCGTTTCCTGAGACACGGTTCCAACTGCAGAAGCCTGCATGCGAATTTTGATTTCCGGAAGGACTGATAAACGAGACACCAGAGCTGCACATGACCTCAGAGACACTTATCCCGCTCAGATCATCGGTCAAACGTGCTGTGAACGTGATATCTTGAGACGACGTTGATGTATCAACCGATTTGGGATCGAAATCGAAGGTCAAGATACTGGGAGGCTCTGTATCTTCATCTGATATCACTTCAAAATCGGTGGAGAAACCAAGGGAGATCATATCATCTTTCGATAGGCGTTTTTGGTTGCCAACGGTATCAGCCAACCAGAGATCCTGTAGTTGCCAGGTTCCTGCTTCGCTATATTGGGGGAGGGTCATAACGCTGACATATGTACCATCAAACTCGTTTCCTGAGACACGGTTCCAACTGCAGAAGCCTGCGTGCGAATTTTGATTTCCTGAAGGACTGATAAACGAGACACCAGAGCTGCACATGACCTCAGAGACACTTATCCCGCTCAGGTCATCGGTCAAACGTGCTGTGAACGTGATATCTTGAGACGACGTTGATGTATCAACCGATTTGGGATCGAAATCGAAGCTCAAGATACTGGGTGGCTCGGTGTCCTGTTTCATAATCTGGTGATTCCCGAAGTCATTGCCCGTCGAATCGGCATCGACCAAGGTGACCGAATGAGACCCGCCTGGAGGATACGTCTGAACCCATCCAGCCTTCTGGACTTCTCTAACAGTGTAGCTTTTTGGAGCCAGGTGATCGAAGGAGTAAGTGCCATCTGCTGATGTAACGGTGGAGTCGATAACTTCCCCTTCGAAGAGAAGTTCAATCCTCCAGCCGGGAAGTCCCGACTCGCCAGGATCTCTGGCTCCGTTATTGTTGAGGTCGTTGA